>DGVT01000039.1 GCA_002395965.1 Porphyromonadaceae bacterium UBA4277 | reverse complement strand
AACGCATTCGTAATGCGTAGGTCTGCGGTTCGAGTCCGCAAAGTGGCTCCAACGTCACACGACGCTGTTTTTTTATTAATCAACATATCAATTTAAACAACAAACATGGTAAATCGTTACGAAACCGTTTTCATTGTAACTCCCGTTTTGTCTGAAGAACAGATGAAGGAAACGGTAGAGAAGTACACCAACTTCTTAAAAGACCATGGTGCAGAAATCATCTACACCAACAACTGGGGTATGCGCAAACTGGCCTATCCCATCCGCAAAAAGAACACCGGGTTCTATTACCTCATTGAGTTCAACGCCGAGGGCAGTGTTATCGCCGACCTCGAGGTGGCCTACAAACGCGACGAGCGTCTGCTCCGCTTCCTCACCGTCTCCCTCGACAAATACGCCATCGCCTACAACGAGAAGAAGCGCAACGCCAAGCAGGCTCCCGCTCAGGCCGAAACCCAAGAGGAAAACAATTAATTATTAATGTAAAGGAAGTTTTCTAATCAAAATTCCCGCAACATTTAAAATCATTAGAATCATGGCTAACGAAACCGAAATCAAATACCTCACCCCGATTGCCGTTGAAACCCAGCGCAAAAAATACTGCCGTTTCAAGAAACTCGGCATCAAATATATTGACTACAAGGATGCAGATTTCCTGCTGAAGTTCGTCAATGAGCAGGGCAAAATCCTGCCCCGCCGCATCACCGGTACCTCCAACAAGTACCAGAAGAAAGTGTCCAAGGCTATCAAGCGTGCCCGCCACCTGGCCCTGCTGCCCTATGTAGCCGACTTGATGAAGTAATCCCCACACACATTAATTATTAAAGAGGAAATAGCAATATGAAGATAATATTGAAAGAAGACGTTGCCAACCTTGGATACAAGGACGACGTTGTTGAAGTAAAGAATGGTTACGGCCGCAACTACCTCATTCCTACCGGTAAGGCTATTTTGGCCACCGCATCGGCAATGAAGGTGCATGAAGAAAACCTCAGGCAGCGTGCTCACAAGATTGCCAAGATCAAGGCCGATGCCGAGGCTGTAGCCGCTACTCTGGCTGGCATATCTCTCACCATCCCTGCCAAGGTGAGTGAAACCGGAACAATCTATGGCTCGGTGAGCAACATCCAGATTGCTGAGGCTCTTGAGACTCTCGGCCACAAGATTGACCGTAAGATCATCAGCGTGAAGGAAACTGTGAAGCAAGTAGGCAAATATGCTGCAACAGTGCGCCTGCACAAGGAAGTGTCGGTAGAGATCCCGTTTGAGGTGATTTCGGATGCTCCGGTACAGGAAGCAGCTCCCGCCGAGGCTCCTGCACAAGAAGCACAAGAGGAAGCTCCTGCCGCCGAATAATAAAATCACACACTATAAGTGCCGGACACAATGTTGTCCGGCATTTTTTGTAAACATCTCAAATCAGAATTATGGTAAAGCATATTGTAACTTTTCAACTCACCGGCTCGGCCGAACAGCGCCTGGATGTGGCGCGCCGATTTAAGGATGCGCTCCTGGCCCTGCCCGGGAAAATCGACGTGCTGCAATCAATAGAAGTGGGCATCAACCAAAATCCAACCGAGGATTGGGACGTCGTGCTCACTGCCATAGTGCCCACAATGGCCGACGTCGCCACCTATGCCGGCCACCCGGCTCATGTGGCTGCCGCCGGTCTGCTGGCAGGCCACAAAGCCGCCCGCGCCTGTGTGGATTATGAGTTTTAAGCGAAATTCATCTATTTTGTTAAAAGTCATAGCAAATTTGTATTTGTTGTGACTTTTATCTATATTTGCGGTCGGAATATTAACGAATTTGTGGGTGTGCTCGATGCGTAGCCCATGAGTGATGACATTGCATCCAATAACAAAATAATAAACGAAATGAATTACTTGAAATCGATAGCATTGGCAACGCTGATGCTTTTACTACCCGCAACAAGCGCTATGGCCGAAGTAGTCTTTGCTTTTAATGGCCTGAAATACACCGTCACGGGCGAGAATACTGTGAAAGTGGGGAAAATCGGTGACAGCAAAAAGCCCTCGGGCAAACTTGTCATACCTGCGCAAGTCACCTTCGATGGAACCACCTATGACGTTACAGCCATCGACTCATGGGGCTTTTTCGACTGCACCATGATTACCGAAGTGGTGTTTCCTCCCACGGTTTCCAATATCGACATTTGGGCATTTGCAAGATGTGAGTCGATCAAGCAATTGACTATTCCCGCGACCGTGACGCGCATTGGCTACGCTGCATTTGAAAATTGCACATCACTCACTTCCATTGAGTTGCCCGTAACCCTAAAATCGGTGTCTGAGCGCCTGTTCAACGATTGCTATAAGCTGTCGCAGGTGATTTTGCCTCCCACCGTCACAAGGATTGAATCCTTAGCCTTTAGCGACTGTAAGAGCCTGAAAAAAATCACTTTGCCTGATAGCTTGAAGGTTATCGGCAATTCTACTTTTGCCTATTGCGACTCGCTTACCGACATTGTTTTTCCCAAAGGACTCGAGCACATAGGTAATGATGCGTTTAAAGGCTGTTACGGCTTAAAGTCAATAATGTTTCCTGAAAGTTTGCAAAGCTTAGGCCAAGATGCGTTTCGTAATTGCAAAAACTTAGAGACAGTTTACATTACCGGTGGCACAAAGATGGATCGTGGCAATCCATTCCCATCGTGCGACAAGTTGAAAGACCTGAAGATTGCCGGTGGTGTAAACTCTCCGTTATTGGTTGACGGTGTGCTATTTTCGCACGACATGACCGAGCTGATCTCGTTTCGGCCCGACCATCCCGTTACGAGCTATACTGTCCCGGCCTCGGTGAAGATAATTGCTTCGCATTCATTCTCGGGCAATAAAACTCTGAGAGCCATCAAGATGACTAATGTGGAGCACATCGGTCTGGCCGCTTTCTATGGTTGCTCGGCACTGGCCGAAGTGGATTTTGGCAAAAGACTGGAGAGCATAGGCAAAGAAGCCTTTAACGACTGCAGAAGTCTGACAGAAATCTATTTGCCCGACAGCATGAAGGAAATAGGCCAAATACCCTTTAACTTCTGTTATGGCCTGACCAAGGTGAGTGTGAGCGAGGCCATTGCCGATGATAAGCAAAGCTTCAACAATACCACCTTCCGGTTCAGTGGCGACAAGATGATTTTCACAATCCGCAAGCCCGACGGCACCACTCGGACGATTTATTACAACGACCTTTACGATATCTCCAGAGATTACATTTTCCGGTAGAGTGACGACCAGGAGTCAAGGCATGAGGGCCTTCGCGCAGCTTGGTCGCAGGCAGCGACTTAAATTCATTGAACTCGCCATCAGATTGGGTTAAAGACATTCAAGCCCAGTATGATGTTAATCACGATGTTAACGTCGTCAACGTCCACTATGCCGCTGCTGTTAACGTCGGCAGTACCTTTGTAGTAGGTGGCATTTTTAAGACCTAATATTATATTGACAAGAGCGTTAACGTCGTCAACATCTACAAGTGTGTCGCCCGTTATGTCGCCTATGGGTAATCCCTCCTCGACAATCTCACCAAACCGGCTCCATTCGTTGGTGGCAGTGTAATAGACCTTACATCCAATGGGCACTACCAGTCGCATCTGGCCCAAGTTGCAGTTGTAGAACACCGTCCAATCGCCATACAGGTTGTACTGCGAGGGCGTAGGTTTGGGTTGAAGCATCTTGCAGTGCACTTCGGTAATATTGCTGCACTGGCTGAAGCACCATCCTCCCAGGTCATACATGGTGAATGGTAGCGTCACTTTGGTCAAGTTTTTCTGGTTGTAGAAGGCATATTGAGCTATGCCCACAATGCTGTCGCGCAAAACCAGGTTAAAATTCTCGGGCATAGTCCCCTTGTAGGTATAGGCCACATAGCCTGCATATACCATGCCCTCGGGCTGGGCATTGAGCCACTTGGTGTTGTTAAAGGCATTGTGGCGGACGTCGCTGCACAGTAATGGCAGGTCGATGTTTTCGAGCGACGAGCAGTTGTTAAACGCGTTAGAGCCGATGGCGCGGAGCGTGGCGGGGAAATTGATTTCCTTCAAGACCTTACAATTATTGAAGGCCGTCTGGCCTATGGTTTCCACCATTGAGCCAAGCACCACATGCTGCAGCTTGCTGCACTGCTGGAGCGCGCCGCGGGGAATGTTGCGCACGTTGGGCGGAAATGCAAACTCGGTGAGGCTTGAGCAGCTGGCAAATGCCGACGGCCCGATCGTATCGACCGATGACGGAAGCGAAATCGTAACCAATTTAGTGCACGACTGGAATGCCGAAGAGTCGATGCGACTCACATTGCCGGTAATCTCCACCGAAGTAAGATTGGAGCACTGGCTGAAAGCATGACGTCCTATTGCCGATACGTTTGTGTCGATTTTAAGCGTCTCCAGGCCTTTATATCGGTGAAACGCATAGGTAGCTACTGCATTCACTCCTTGCGGAATGACCAGATTGGTGAGTTTTTCACCGTTCACATAGATGGGCATGCCGCTGTAAAGTGGATTGGCTGTAGCATTGGCAAAGTCGATTTTGCACCATTGAGCCAAGTCGGTGATGTGCAGCTCTCCTGTGCTGGGCAGCGATGAGCCGAAGGCGCCATCCTCCATCTTTACGATAGTGGGAGGAATTGTCAGCTTTTTTATCGTCTTATTACTATAAAAAGCACTCTCGCCAATGGTGGTCACAGTATAGCTCTTGCCGTCGGCAGCATTAATGACAGTCTGAGGAATGTTGGCCTCTGTCAGCTGGTCGTAATTGGTTGACTTGCGGCGTTCAAGATAGGTGACCGTAGCAGTTTTGCCATCGGCATTAACATTATAGGCTATGCCGCCCGACATAAAATCGTAGGCCGATGCACTAAGCCCTTCTGCCAGCAGTGTGACAGCTACAATTAGCATTTTACTCAAGTAATTCATAGCATAAAAATTTGATGATGATAGTTTCAAATATTGTTTTGGCAAAGATAATACATTAAAAGTATAAAGCAAAATAGTGCAGCATTTTTTTTGAACTGAAAGTAAACTCATAGAAAAAATGTAACTGTATTTTTACATGAACCAAGATTAAAGTTCCTCTTCGAAGCACCCTTTTAATTCGCTGTCTTTCACCAAGCTGCGCACATCTTCGATGTTGCTTGCATGGTGTTAAAGAAATGGTCGCATCTTCGATGCGTCTGCGTTTTCAACGCTTTTTTGAATTATGACACACCCCGATTTTGCTCACTTATTCGTAACGTTGGCTATGCCGAAGTTACTTGCGTTCGAAAATGCAAAATAAAAAACAATTTTTTCTTTTGCATTTTGCTCACTTATTCGTAACTTTGCAGTCGGAAAAATAGACAAGTTTGTGTTATGCCTGCAAGACTGGACGACTGACCTGGTTTTGCAGTTCGTTTGCACCGACAAAAGCACCGGTGTGCGCGAGAACGGCATGAAAATCTATTACTTAAGTTAAACAACAAAGAACAAGACGTAGAAAATGGGACTTTTTTCATTCACTCAAGAAATAGCAGTTGACCTGGGAACGGCCAACACCATTATAATTCATAACAACAAGATTGTGATCGACGAGCCCTCGGTAGTGGCTTTGGATTCCAAAACGGGCAAGATGATAGCCGTGGGCGAGCGTGCGCGTGAGATGTACGGCAAAGTGCACGAGGGCATCCGCACGGTGCGTCCGCTGAGCGATGGCGTGATAGGTGACTTTCATGCAGCCGAGCTTATGCTTCGTGGCATGATAAAGAAGGTGAGCACCAAGAATCACTGGTTCAACCCGTCGCTGCGCATGGTGGTGTGTATCCCTTCGGGCTCGACCGAGGTTGAGATACGTGCCGTGCGCGACTCGAGCGAGCATGCCAACGGTCGCGATGTGTATATGATCTATGAGCCCATGGCTGCTGCCTTAGGTATCGGTCTGGACGTGCTGGCTCCCGAGGGTAACATGATAGTTGACATCGGTGGCGGAACGACCGAGATTGCAGTGATTTCGCTTGGCGGTATTGTGAGTAACAAGAGCATACGCATTGCCGGCGACGACCTCACGGCCGACATCCTTGAGCACATGCGCCGTGCCCATAACGTCAGGGTGGGTGAGCGCACAGCCGAGCAAATCAAGATTGAGGTGGGCTCGGCACTGACCGAGCTTGAAGAGGAGCCGGAACCCTACATCGTGCACGGCCCCAACGTGATGACTGCATTGCCCATGGAGGTGGCTGTTACTTACCAGGAGATATGCCACTGCATCGAGAAGTCGATCAGCAAGATAGAGGCCGCCGTGCTGAGCGCACTGGAGCAGACTCCTCCCGAGCTGTATGCCGACCTGGTTGAAAACGGCGTGTATCTCACCGGTGGCGGCGCCCTGTTGCGTGGCTTGGACAAGCGCTTGACCGACAAGATCGGCATCAAGTTCCATGTGGCCGAAGACCCGCTTCACGCCGTGGCCAAGGGCACGGGCGTTGCCTTGAAGAACATCAAGCACTTCCAGTTCCTGAAACGATAAAACCGGGGGGAATGACAGATGAATAATCTGCTCAATTTCTTCGTAAAGCATAGCGCATGGCTCGTGTTCATGATATACATGATACTGAGCCTTGTGCTCTTGTTTGGCGACAATCCGTATCAGCAGAGCGTCTATCTGACGTCGGCCAATGCCGTGAGTGCCACAACCTATGAGGCTCTAAGTTCGGTTTCGTCTTACTTTCACCTGAAAGATATCAACGACGACTTGCAACAGCGCAATGCCCTGCTTGAGATGGAGCTGGTGACGCTGCGCTCACAAATCAAGGACTTGCAGATGGTGGCGTCCGACAGCAACCTGTCGGCCTGGCCTCAGCACTTCGACTTTGTGATGGCCCGGGTGATTAGCAACAGCATTTCACAGCCTCATAACTACATCACCATCAACCGCGGGTCGAAGCAAGGTGTGAAGCCGCAGATGGGTGTGGTGGACCAGAATGGCGTTGTGGGTGTGGTGAATGTGGTGGGCCCGAATGCGGCACGCGTGATTTCGCTGCTCAATACCGACATGAAGCTGTCGTGCAAGCTGAAGAACAACGACTACTTCGGGTCGCTCGTGTGGGACGGCCGCAGTCCGCAATATGCCGTGCTGAGCGACCTGCCCAAGCATGCAACCTTTGCCAAGGGCGACACAGTGATCACCAGCGGCTTCTCGGCGTTGTTTCCCGAGGGGCTCATCGTGGGTGTGGTCGAAGGCCGCGACAAGGGTGCCGAAGCCAGCTTTGCCTCGCTGCGTGTGAGGCTTACCACCAACTTCAGCCAGCTCAGCGCCGTGCGTGTGATTACTAACAGCATGAGCCAGCAGCTTCACGAGCTGGAACGTGCCGACGTTGACTCAATCACTGCAGGAAAGGAGGTGATGAGATGACCAAGACCATTATTCACCTCGTGGCACTGGCCATAGCCATGATACTGGTGCAGACGGTGTGCAACAAGATAATACTCTTTGATCTTGCGGTGCCACTGCTGTTTATATATGTAATCTTGCGACTTCCCATGAGCTGGCATAACAACATTGTGCTCACCGTGGCATTTGTGATGGGGCTGCTCGTGGATGTGTTCAACAACACACCGGGCATGAATGCACTCTCGTGCACGCTCTTGGCCGGCGTGCGACACTCGGTGTTTAATGCCTATGTGCCTCGCGAAAATGAAATGGCCGCCGACACGATGCCGTCGGTCAGAAGCATGGGCCTCGGCGTGTATTCAAAATACATGATGACGCTGGTGCTGATTTATTGCACGGCAGTTTTCTTCATCCAGGCATTCACCGTGCGTGACGTTTTGCTCACGCTGGGGCGCATCGTAGCCAGCACGGCACTCACGTCACTGATTTTGTTAGGACTTGACAGCTTAGTAAGTACTCAACGTGAGAAAGGATTATAATCTCGAGAAACGCAAGTTTGTGATTGGCGGTTTCATTGTAGTGCTGGTGATGATTTACATTGCCCGCCTGTTTGTGTTGCAGGTGGGCGACAGCAAATATAAGGAGAATGCCGATAGCAACGCTTTCCTGGAGAAGACCATCTACCCGTCGCGAGGACTGATATATGACCGCCGTGGGAAACTCGTGGTCTATAACCAGCCGGCCTACGACGTGATGATGATTCCCAAAGACGTGCAGCCCTTCGACACGCTCGACTTTTGCCAGACGCTCCAAATCACCAAGGAGGAGCTGTTGCGCCGCATCGAGACGATGAAGAAAGGCCGCAACTATTCGGCCTATACTCAGCAGATCTTGCTCCCGCACATCTCGGCGCAGGATTATGGCCGCCTGCAGGAGAAGCTGTATCGGTTTCCGGGCTTCTACATTGTGCAGCGCATCCTTCGCCAGTATGATGTGGAATGTGGCGCCAATGTGCTGGGCAACATCCGCGAGGTGAACCAGAGCGACATCGACCACGACGACTACTACCGCCCCGGCGACTACATCGGCGACCTGGGCGTGGAGAAGAGCTATGAGAAGTGGCTGCGCGGCCGCAAGGGCAAGGAAATCCTTATCAGGGATGCACTGGGTAAAATCAAGGGGCGCTACAACGATGGAGCCAACGACGTGACCCCTATCGCCGGCAACGACTTGAAACTGAGCATCGACATGGAACTGCAAGCCCTTGGCGAGCGTGTGATGCGCGGCAAGATGGGTGCCATTGTGGCCATTGAGCCCAAAACCGGCGAGATATTAGCACTTGTCACAAGTCCCAACTATGACCCGTCGCTGCTCATGGGAAAAGATCGCGGCAACAACTATGCGGCTCTGATAGCCGATCCTCACATGCCGCTCTTCGACCGCTCGATTCAGGCTGCCTATCCTCCCGGTTCTACGTTTAAGCCCACACAGGGCCTGATCTTTCTTGAGGAAGGAATTATCGACCTTACAACGGCCTTCCCCTGTTCGCGAGGCTTCGTGAGTGGCGGCATGCGCGTGGGCTGTCACGGCCATGGGTCGCCCATTCCGCTCAAGCCCGCCATCCAGACGTCGTGTAATGCCTATTTCTGCTGGGGATTGAAGCGAATGCTCGAAAACCGCAAGAAGTATAAGTCGATAAGCGAAGCATTTGAAGTGTGGAAACGCCACATGGTGTCGATGGGCTATGGCTATAAACTTGGCATCGACCTGCCGCACGAGAGCCGTGGCTTTATTCCTAACAGCGCATTCTACGACAAGATTAAGGGTGCCGGCAAGTGGTCGGCCTACAGTATCATCAGCGATGCCATAGGGCAGGGCGAAATCCTGGCCACTCCGTTGCAAATAGCCAACCTTGCAGCCACCATAGCCAACCGCGGCTATTACATCACACCGCATGTGGTGCGTGAAATCGTGGGCGTGGGCGTGCTCAAGAAGAGCATCGAGCGTCACGACCCCACCATTCACAAGCAGTACTACGACAGCATGGTCGAGGGCATGCGCATGGCCGTAACAGGCGGCACATGCCGTGGTGCCAACCTTGCAGGCCTGGAAGTGTGTGGCAAGACCGGAACGGCACAGAACCCGCATGGCCGCGACCACTCGGTGTTTATGGGCTTTGCCCCGATGAGCGACCCCAAGATAGCCATCTGCGTCTATGCCGAGAATTCGGGCTTCGGTGCCACGGTGGCAGTGCCTGTGGGAGCCATCATGATAGAGAAATACCTGCGCGGTCAGCTCTCGAGCGGTGGTGAGGCAAGAGCCTCTCACATGTCGGCCACCAGCAGCTACAGCACCAAGGCATACGGCGGCAGCAAGCCCGCCGCTAAGCCCGCCGCTAAAGGTGCAGCACATCAAACCACATCACAACCGCAACACTCACATGGAACTACAGCAACAAAATAATGAAGGCGGCAGTAACCTGCTACGTTCGGTCGATTGGGTGACGATAATCCTATATCTGCTACTCATCGTGGCCGGTGCCGTGAGCATCTATGCCGCAACTTATAATTTTGACAAATCGAGCATGTTCGACTTCTCGGGGTTCTCAGGCAAGCAGTTTCTGTGGGCCGGGTTGTCGTTTTTCATCGGCTTGTCACTGCTGCTCATTGACCGTCGCATCTATGAGGCCTATGCCTACCCGATATATGCCGTAATGATCTTACTGCTCATAGCCACCATCTTCCTGGCGCCCGACATCAAGGGCTCCCGCTCGTGGCTGGTGTTCGGGCCGGTGAGCCTGCAGCCGGCCGAGTTTGCCAAGTGCGCCACGGCTCTGGCCCTTGCCAAGCTCTTCGGCACCTACGGCTTTGCCTTGAACAACTGGAAGAACTATGCCATAGCAGTGGGCATTATCGTGTTGCCCATCTTGTGCATTATCTTGGAGAAGGAAACCGGCTCGGCACTGGTATATACGTCGCTCATCTTTGTGCTGTATCGCGAGGGCATGAGTGGCTTTGTGCTGTTTGCGGCATTGTGTGCCATCACCTATTTTGTGATAGTGCTCAAGTTTGCTTCGGTGATGATCATGGGCATACCGCTGGGAATCTTCATCGTGTTTATCATCATAATGGTTCTCACAGTGGCCATGCTGGCGTTCTACTGCCGCTCGTTCGAACTCACACGCAACGTGCTCGTGGGTTACTTGGGCGCAGGCATCGTGGCCGGCGTGCTTGCCTACTTTGGCATTGTGATCAACGGCTATGCTTTCTTCTTCACGGTGATAGGAGTCTCAATGCTCTACTTGCTCTACGGTATGCTTCACGACGACATGCGCAAGGTGTTGCTCACCATTGTCTTTGCCGTGGCATCGATAATCTTCATGTTCACGGTCAACATTGCCTTCAACAACGTGCTGCAGCCGCACCAAAAGACGCGCATCCTTGTCACCCTCGGCATCGAGGACGACCCGCGCGGCGTGGGCTATAACGTCAACCAGAGCAAAATAGCCATAGGCTCGGGTGGCTTTTGGGGTAAAGGCTTCCTGAATGGCACGCAGACAAAGCTCAAGTATGTGCCCGAGCAGCACACCGACTTCATTTTCTGCACCATAGGCGAGGAGCAGGGCTTCGTTGGCTCTACGATTGTTATACTTGCCTTCCTGGCTCTCATTTTGCGCATCATCCGCATTGCCGAGCGGCAGCACACCACCTTTGCCCGCGTCTATGCCTATTGTGTGGCGAGCTACTTGATATTCCACCTGTCGATAAACATCGGCATGGTGCTCGGGCTGTGCCCGGTGATAGGCATCCCGTTACCGTTTTTCAGCTATGGTGGCTCGTCGCTATGGGGGTTCACATTCCTGTTGTTCATCTTGTTGCGCATCGACGCCGACCGCAAATCGTACGGCTCCTGGTAACCAGACGACTTATCTTAACGTAAGATGAAAAAGATATTATTATATATAGGTGTGATGGTGATGATGGTGGCAGCCTGGAGCTGCGATGGGGTTGACAAGACGCCATCGCACGTTTACACCGTGAAGGTCCACATTGGCGACAGCGTGCGCCGCCACCACAGTGTGTCGCTGACGATGGTCAACGACACCTACTCGAGTCTGCAGGATTGTGGCACGCAGGCACTGGCCGGGGGTAGGGCAGTGTTTACCGGTCAGACCACAGGTGAACGTGTGGCCTTTTTACGGCTCGACTCGTTAGAGCGCCCGTTCTACTTCGTGCTGGAGCCGGGCATCACGAGCATCGACATCGATTTGCACAAGTGGAGCATTAGCGGCAGTAAAGGTAGTGCACGCTATGCGTGGCTGCTGAATGAGCGCCAGCGGCTCATCGACGAGCGCACGGCCAATCGCGAGGCTTATCTCAAGGCAATAGCCGACACCACTCTCACCTTGCGCAAGGAGCGTGCTGCCGTGGTGCGCGATAGCTTGCTGACCGACTCGCTGAAGCGCTTGATGACAAAGAGCACGAGCGGCAATGATGCTGTGTCGCGCATCATGCGAGAGCGTTTCGGCTTGCATTAATCAATTATTCACTCCGTAGCCGAACAGGGCGAAGTCGCCACGCAACGGGTCGTCGTGAAAGACTTCGGCCAGCACTTGCGTTAGTCGCCTGGCTGCCGACATTGATGCCGTCTTGCTGTTTAACAAGCCTAATCGGCATGCCTGAGTAAGCACATGTGTGTCCAGTGGCATGATGAGTGTGCGGCGATGGATGAAGTGTGCCCACAAGCCTAAATCGACCGGAGAATTTTCTCTCACCATCCAGCGCAGGAACATGCACACGCGCTTGCATGCCGAGCTTGCATCCTTGGGTATGACTCCTGTGCTCCCGTGCTGTGCAAATGCGCGGCAAATAGCCTGAATGGCCGTCAGTGCATCGGTGGCTTGCCGGCCCACCATCTCGCCTAACGAGCCGTAGTCGGCCATGATTTGCTGGTAGGCATTGAGCAGCTGGTGAATGTGATGGAACGTGTAGAGGCGGTAGAAGCAGCGGCTGGCATCGTCGGGCACACATGTGCGCCACAGGCCTGAGCGCACCCAGTGATCGACCTGCCCTGCCGACTGAGTGAGAAACCACTCAATCTTGGGCATGAACTGCTTGCGACTGCCATAACTCAAGCAGGAGGCAATGAATGCCATCGCCTCCTGATTAAGTTTGCCTTTCACCTGATGCATAAACCACGATGGGTCGCCGATGATGAAGTCGGCGGTCTCATAGCGGTCGGCAAGGTTGACGAGCAGTGTGCGAGTGTCGCTGTTGAGCATTTTAGAGCTGTCGGGCTATTTCACGCCCATACTCCACACATTGTGCCAGAGCAGGCTCGTCGGGCACCCACAGCATTTTCAAGCCGTCGTTGATGACCTCGAGTCCGGCAGCAGCCAGGCGTTCGTTAATTTCCTTGACGCACTCTCCGCTCCAGCCATAGGAACCGAATGCGGCAGCTTTTTTCTTCTTGAGTTTCATGCCGTGCATCATCTCGAGCAGGCCGGCCACGGCAAATGATATGCCATTATTGATAGTGGGTGAGCCGATGAGCACAGCACGCGATTGGAAAATCTGTGTGAGCACGTCGTTCTTGTCTTCAATGGCAACGTTGAAGAGCTTGACCGTGGTGGTGGGGCTCACTTGGCGTATGCCGTCGGCAATGGCCTGTGCCATCTGGCGCGTGGATTGCCACATGGTGTCGTAGGCGATGGTGACTTGGTCTTCCTGATAGGCATCGGCCCACTGGAGGTATTTCTCCACAATCTGGGTGGGGTTGTCCTTCCATATCACACCATGGCTGGGGCAAATCATGTCGATGGGCAGGTTCATGCTCAGTATTTGCTGTATTTTCTTGGTCACGAGCATGCTGTAGGTGTTCAGGATGTTGGCATAGTATTTCTCGGCTTCCTGCATAACCTCGGCCATGCACACGGCATCGTTAAAGAGCGACTCGGTGGCATAGTGCTGCCCGAAGCCGTCGTTGGAGAAGAGGATGTTCTCGCCGCTCATGTAGGTGAACATGGTGTCGGGCCAGTGCAGCATGTTGGCCTCGATGAAGGTGAGCTTGGTGTCGCCCAGGTCGAGCGTGTCGCCTGTCTTGACGTTAACAAAATTCCAGTCCTGGTGATAGTGCCCGCGGATGATGGCCTCGCCCTTCTTGGTGCAGTAGATGGGCGTGTCGGGGATGTGACGCATGAGCTCGGGCAGGGCACCGCTATGATCTATCTCATTATGGTTCATAATGATGTAGTCAATGTCACTGAGGTTGATTTCTTGTGCCAAGCGAGTTACAAACTCGCGGTCGTAGGGCTGCCACACGGTGTCGATGAGCGCAACCTTCTTGTCGCGAATCAGATAAGAATTATAGCTTGAGCCGCGATGTGTCGATAGCTCGTCGCCATGGAATTTAGTCAGTTCCCAATCGATTTTACCGACCCAACTGACGCGTGAAGTGATTTGTTTTGCCATTAGATTATATGATTAATTAGTTCACATTCTTTTCGTGTGCAAAGTTACATAAAAAATCGCAATCTTTTGTGTAACTTTGCGGTTGAAAGATTTCTATTTCGATTACCCGAGAACACCGGGGCAAAGTAGAGAATGAATAAAAATCAATCATAATGGAAAAGACTGAAAAATATGAACTGCTGGTTGCCCAGGTCAAGTCTCTGATTGAGGGCGAGGACAATGCCGTGGGCGTAATGGCCAACGTGGCAGCCCTCATTCACTCGACGATGAACTTCTGGTGGACGGGGTTCTACATCGTGCGCAATGACGAGCTTCAATTAGGCCCGTTCCAGGGTCCGGTGGCATGCTATCGTATAGGCCTTGGCAAGGGAGTGTGCGGCACTGCCTGGCAGCGAAACGAAACCATCGTCGTGCCCGATGTGGAGCAATTTCCGGGGCATATAGCCTGCAGCAGCGAGTCGCGCTCGGAGATCGTGGTTCCCATTCGCGACAGCAGGGGCGAGCCCTGCGCAGTGCTCGACATCGACAGCCGTGAGCTCAACACCTTCGACGACACCGACAGCCACTACCTTGAGCAGATAGCGGCCGCCATTGCGCCAACCATCGCCAATGGCCGAGCTTAAGGTGAAGCACTCATTAAAATAATTATGAAATCATATCGTCCACGCAATCCTGGCCACGACTACTACGGAAAGGGAATATATCTCATCACCTTGGTAGTGAGCATGAGGACGCCATTGCTTGGGCGATTGGGGAATGACGCCATGCACCCCGAGGTCATTCTCACGCCCTTAGGTGAAATGGTGAGGCAGGAATGGAACAGCCTGCCCGAGAAACAGGCTGCTCATGGTAATAACGTGGCGGTGCACGCATGCGTGTGTATGCCCGACCATTTCCATGGCGTTATCGAGGTGAGGGAGAGCATGCATTGGAGCTTGGGCGATATCATTCAGGCTTTCAAGGCTGCCTGCACCAGTTTCTGGCAGCGGCAACAGGGCCACGACCATTCCTGCAATCGACCGATATCGGTCGATTGCTATAGCGAGCAGGCCCCGCAATGGCTGCGCGAGAAAGCCGCCCGCTACCTCAATGAGGGGGCACTCATCCGCGCCCTGTCGAAGCGGCAAAGAGAGCAGTACTACCTTTTGGTGCACAGCGAGCACCGCCCACTGTTCGACGACAATTACGACGACACCGTGTGCATCGGTCAGCGGCACCGCGAAGCGATGGTTGCCTATGTTAACGACAACCCGCGCCGTGCCATCTTGCGCCGCACGTTACCACACATGATGCAACGATGCCTGCATGTGCAAATAGGAGAGCACGACTATGGCACTTTTGGCAACCTGCTAATTCTTGCTCCCTGGGCACTCGAATCAATGCCACCCGTCAACGGCGTGCCTGCCCACACCGACTATAGCCGTTTCCATAACATGAACAACCTTGCAGCAGAAATCTGCCATTTTAATGGCCAAGCCAAAATAATCCCCCCCTGCCAATAGTTAATCCCACCAAACGCACCCCTTAACATAAGATGATGAGGTTAAAGCATTATACTCTTCAGTTTCTTGCAAAAACTATGATTAGAATATCGCAGAGTGGAAAAAAAACTATAACTTTGTCTTGAATAAACTTTGTGGTTGATAAAATACCAGATGAATAATATGATAAGAATCCTGTTTGTGTGCCATGGCAACATCTGCCGCAGCCCTATGGCCGAGTTTGTGATGAAACACATGGTGGAGAAGGCCGGTCTGACCGACTGCTTCCACATCGAGTCGGCTGCCACCTCGACCGAGGAGATAGGCAATGCCGTCTATCCTCCGGCTCGTCGCAAGCTCGCCGAGCACGGCATCGGGTGCGAGGGCAAGACTGCGCGGCAGATGACGCGCACCGACTATGCGCGTTTTGACCTGATTATAGGCATGGACCGCTACAACTTGCGCAACATGGAGCGCATAGCCGGCGGTGACCCTGACAATAAGATTCACCTGCTCCTCGACTACACCACCCGGCCCGGCGACGTGGCCGACCCGTGGTACACCGGCGACTTCGAGGCCACCTGGCGCGACGTGGCCGAGGGCTGCACAGCATTACTTAACCACCTGAAGAACAAAAATCACGATTATGAATAAAACAATTATTACAATAGCGCTAACGTTGCTGTCGCTAACTGCGACGGCACAAGTCAACGAACCGTCGTCGCGCCTGTCGTGCACGAGCATCATGGTGGGCAAGCGGGCATCGACCGACGGCTCGGTGATGACATCGCACACCTGCGACTCATGGTACCGCACCTGGATGCAGATGGTGCCGGCACGCGACTACGAGCGCGACACCGTCACGGCAGTGTATGAGGGGCGCATGCACACGCAGTCGCCGCACGACAGCACTAAGATGTACCGCCGCGGTGTGATACCGCAGGTGCGTCACACCTATCGCTATCTCGACACTGCCTACCCATGCCTGAACGAGAAGCAGCTTGCAATGGGTGAGACTACCATAGGCGGGCGCGACACATTGCGCAACCCTAAGGGGATGTTCTTTATCGAGGAATTGCAACGCATAGCCTTGGAGCGCTGCACAACAGCTCGCCAGGCCATCAAGCTCATGGGACAGTTGGTGAAGGACTACGGTTATGGCGACAGCGGCGAGTGTCTCACCATTGCCGACAAAGACGAGGTGTGGATTTTTGAAGTCTTCGGCGAAGGGCCGAAGAAAGTGGGCGGCGTGTGGGCTGCCGTGCGCATCCCCGATGATGAGATTGCCGTCTCGGCCAACATTTCGCGCATCACCACGCTCGACCTGAATAATCCCGACCGTTACATGGCGTCGGACAACGTCTTTGATGTGGCACGCCGCCTGAAGCTGTGGGACGGAAAGGGCGACTTCAACTTCTTCACAGCCTACAGCGGTGAGAACTACTTCCACGAGAAGAAAAACTACAGCGTGCGCGAACATTATATAATGAGTCAATTAGCGCCGTCGCTCAACCTGAGCGACACCGTAGCCTTCCTGCCGCTGAGTGTGAAGCCCGACTCGCTGGTCGCTCCTGAGCGCGTGATGCAGTTGCTTGCCAGCTACTACGAAGGCACCGACATGAACCTGAGTGGCCGCAACCGCATCCCCAATCCCAAGCGCAAAGGCAAAGACGGAAACATCGTTGAGAGCGAGCCCGACAGCATCGTCTCGCCCTTCTCCAACCCCTGGATGCGTCCCGACGAGATTAACATGTACTATGCCATGGGCGACTCGGCGATGAAAAACATTCGCACCGTGAGCGTGTCGTGGTGCGCCTACAGCACTGTCATCCAGCTGCGCTCGTGGCTCGACGATGCCGTGGGCGGCGTGGCATGGGTGGCACTCGACAATCCCGGCGAGAGTCCGCGCTTCCCCATCTTTGCCGGCACCACTAAGCTCCCAGCCATGCTGCAAGTGTGCGGCCAGCACAGCGACCGCGACGATGCCGCCCTGTGGCACTACCGCAAGGCAAACCGCCTGGCTACCGTGCGCTGGGGCAAGTATCGCACTGAGATAGAGCCGTTGCGCGACTATTTCATGGCCAAGGGGCAACGCGAGCTGCCATTCGTTGAAAAGTCATGGGCTGAGCTAAAGGCTATCGATGAGAAAAAGGCGCAGCAGATGCTCGACGGGTATGTGGCCGACTTCTTCGGCGCCACCATCGTGCGCTGGGATGAGCTGGCACGCCACCTGTGGCGCCAGACGTGGACCGGTTTCTAAACCGCGCCTGGATTATATCGGCATAATAAAATAATTCGCAAATTTGCTAATTATTTAAGAATTTATCACTAAATTTGCAGGCAGTATTTAAGCTTGACAATGATAATATCATTTCAAAATAAGGCATTGGAGGAACTCTATGTGCATGGAGTTACAAAGAGCCATGAGTATCGCCGATTACCAAAAGACATTGTAAAACGTTTTATTAAAGTGGTAAGTTACATAAAGGCGGTCAATAGAATAGAAGAATTATTCCTCATTAAGTCACTTCACTATGAGAAAAAGAAAGGCGATCTAAAAGGTATGGATGCTGTGTGGATAAATGACCAATATCGTCTGCTTTTCAGAAGTTCACCTGATGAGAAAGGAATTCTCGTGAATGCATTAATAATAGAAATTTCGAAGCATTATGAATAATAGTAATCAACCAACGCCATTCGTCGCCACACATCCTGGAGAAATGATAAGAGATGAATTAAAGGAACGTGGAATGACTCAGAAACAACTTGCCATTGTAACCGGCATTAAACCATCGGTCATAAGCGATACAATCAACGGTAAGCGCAGTGTTTCGCTCAATGTGGCAATAGCTTTGGAAAAAGCTTTTGAAATTCCCGCTCACATTTGGATGAACTTGCAAACGCAATATGACATTGATAAATCAGACATTGCTGCACGAGATAATCAAAATGAAACGGTAACAATCACAATTCCAGCACGCGATCATAAGCTGCTTCAGGAACTTGTGCGCAGGTTTGGCTGGGCTTGTGCTTTTTAGCCCCAATCGATTATAAACAAAACTTTTATGGCTTAACAACAGCTATAAAGCATTCTATTCTCGGTCTAAAATTAATCCGATTTATGAGCCTTTAATATAGTTGCGAATAGCCACATATTTGTAATCTATATTTTTGTATTAATAAAAATGTGGGGCTGCCTGATGGCAGTCCCACATTATAGTTGATAAAGCTAACGGGAGGATTAATCCTCGTCTTGCTTCGACTCCTCGTATTCCTTGAGCAGCTGAGCCTGCACGTCGGCCGGAACGAGCTCGTAGCTTGCAAACTTCATGCTGAACGAAGCGCGTCCACCGGTGATTGAACTCAGGGCTGTAGAATAGCTTGCCATTTCCTTCAGAGGTATCTTGGCTTTGATCTTCTCCAGGCCATTCTCGCTCGACATGTCCATCATGATGCCGCGGCG
>DGVT01000077.1 GCA_002395965.1 Porphyromonadaceae bacterium UBA4277 | reverse complement strand
CAGCTTGGTGAGAGACAGCGACTTAAAAGGTGCTTCGAAGATGCACTATATCAGTGACGTAATCTCAAAATTCAATCAAAGCCTTATGAAATAGAATTATGACACATCCCCCCTTATGTAAACTTTTGTTACCCGTTCGGCTGGATTTGCAATCCGGCCGCCAGGTAACCTGCGGATTTGCAATCCGCCACACCGTGAGGGCTACCGAGGTGCCGGGACGGCACGGGGATTGAAAATCCCCCGTTAAGCCCTGGCGGATTATAAATCCGCCAGAACTGGAGCGTCAGCCACTTGCAGCTTGTAGCTCGTAGCTAAAGTGGCGCCAGCCCTTATGCAAACTTTTGTTGCTTATAGTCGAAAAAAATCCGCACAATCTGCACAATCTGCATAATCTGCATGAAAATGCCATGCGCCAGCCATTATGCAATCTTATGTAACTTATAGTCCAAAATGCCGTGCGCCAGCCCCACTTAACTCTCAGCCTTCTCCTTGTGGGTGATGCGCCAGCCCAGCGCCGCAATGATGAGCGTCATGCAAGGGCACAGCAAGTTGAAAAAGCAATAAGGCAGATAAGTGAGTGTGGGCACACCCAGCACGGTGGCCTGCGTCATGCCGCAAGTGTTCCATGGCACAAGCACCGAAGTCACCGTGGTTGAATCCTCGGTGGTGCGACTCAGCAGACGCCCCTCGTAGCCCTTGCGGTCATACAGTTCCTTAAACACATCGGCAGTGAGCACGATAGATATAAACTGGTCGCCGGTGGTGATATTGAGAAAAATACCGGTCATCACGGTGGACGACACCAGGCTGAAGCGTGAACGCACCCAGCGTATGAGCACACGCATAATGCTCTCGATCATGCGGCTGGCCACCATTGCTGCACCAAAACACATGGCACAGATGATGAGCCAGATGGTGTTGAGCATTCCGGCCATACCGCCGGTCGATACCAGGTCGTTAAGGTCGGCAAAACCCGTATCCACCGCCGTTGCGCCATAGAACGTTATAGCCAGGCCACGAGCCAGTGCTGCGGCATTGCTCAGTGTGGCATCGCCGGCTATCTGGCGCAGGATGTGCGGTTCAATGATGAGAGCCATGATGCCGGCCATTATCGACGACAGAAACAACACGATGAGCGACGGCACCCGCTTGATGATGAGCACACCGGTGAGCAGCGGCACAAGCAGCGTCCACAGCGAGATGTGGAAGGTTTGCGACAAGCCGCGCGTGTATTGCTCGACGTGCATTGCCGCCGCGCTGTCGTGCCCGAAGCCGGCCACGGTGAAGATTATCAGCGAAATGGCCAGTGCCGGCACGGTGGTGTGCATCATGTAGCGAATGTGGTCGAAAATATCTACCCCGGTAGCCGACGACGCAAGAATCGTAGTGTCGCTCAAAGGCGACATCTTATCGCCAAAATAGGCTCCCGAGATAATGGCTCCTGCCGTCCATGCCTCGGGCATTCCCAGCGCACTGCCCACGCCCAGCAGTGCCACGCCCAGCGTGGCTATCGTGGTCCACGAACTGCCCGATAGCAGCGACACCATTGCACATATCACACATGTGCTCACCAGGAAGAACCGCGGCGAGAGTATCTGAATACCATAGTAGATGAGAGTGGGCACCACACCGCCTATCATCCACGACCCCGACAGCATGCCCACGGCAAGCAGAATGAGGAGCGTGATGAAAATGCCGCTCATGGTCTTGGACAGTTGCTGTTCAAACACCTTCCACGGCATGCGGTAAACAGTCATCGATATCAAGATGCACACGGCCATGCCCATGAGCAGGGCTATCTGACTGCCGCCCGACAGCGAGTCGCTGCCAAAAAGCGTGATCACAACTGCCAGCAGGGCAATGAGCACAACGATAGGGATTACGGCTATCAGAGGATGCGGTATCGGGGTTTGGTTCATCTCATTATGATTTTATGGCTGTTAGGGGCTCAAAAAGGGTCAATGTTTTTGCAAACGTACAAAAAAATTCTCACTTTTATGCCGCTCAAAATAGGAAATTACCGACTTTTGGGAGTTTTTATGTTCAAAAACATAAAAAGAGATATAAAATTTTATCGTTATGAAATTTAATGACTACTTTTGTACTTTAATCAAATTTATGCCGATTTATCAATAAAAATAAAAGAAAATGAAGCTAAAATTACTCGCTTTATTGCTGTGGCTACTGCCCACTGCGGCATTGGCTCAGGCAATAAAAATCCAGGGTACGGTGGTCGATGACAGCGATGGCTCCCCTCTGCCCGGCGTCACGGTCACCCTCGAGGGGACAAGCGTGACCACAGCAACCGACTTTGACGGACAATACGTTATCACCGCCCCGGGAAAGGGCACGTTAGTGTTTACCTATGTGGGCATGGCAGCCGAGCGGCGCTCGTTCTCGTCATCCACCACCATCAACGTGCGCATGGGTGAAGACACACAGATGCTCAGCGAGCTCGTGGTGGTGGGCTACGGCACGATGCGCAAGAGCGACCTCACCGGCTCGGTGGCATCAATCGGTGCCGACAAGCTGAAGAAGACGCCTGCCGCCAATCTCGACCAGGCTCTGCAAGGTCGTGCCGCCGGTGTGACAGTGAATGCCAACAGCGGCCAGCCCGGTGCCGGAGCGCAGGTGCGCATACGCGGTATCGGCACGGTGAACAATGCCGACCCGGTATATGTGGTTGATGGAGTGATATGCAACGACATCAACTTCCTGAGCCCTGCCGACATCGCCAGCACCGAGATTCTGAAAGACGCTTCGGCAACCGCCATCTACGGTAGCCGCGGTGCTAACGGCGTGGTGCTGGTCACCACCAAGAAAGGCGAAAAGGGGCAGAGCCACATCTCGCTCGACATGTATGTGGGCATCCAGAACCGCTGGAAGAAGCTCGACATGATGGAGCGCGACGAGTTTGTGAGCACCTACCTCGCCCTGAACGGCCGCACAGCCGAGATCAACCGCTTCAACAACCTTGGCTTCAACGAGTGGCTGCAGCAGTACAAATTAGGCACCGACCAGCACTATGCCGTGGCCAAAACCGAGAAATACCCCGACGGACTGGACTACAGTGCCATCGACACCGACTGGCAGGACGAAGTCTTTGCCCGCAACGCCATCATCCAGAACTATCACCTGAGCATCGACGGCGGTACCGAGAAGGCCAACTACTCGTTCAGCGCAAGCTGGTTCGACCAGGACGGTATCATCAAGAGCAGTGACTTCAAGCGCGTCACACTGCGTGCCAACACCTCGTTCCAGGTGAAGCCCTGGTTCAAGATTGGCGAGAACCTGAGCTATGTTTACAGCTGGGGACGCAGCACCAGTGCCGACGAGGCCAATGCCGACAGCAACCTGCTCTCGCAAGCCATCTCCATGGCACCGTGGGATCCCACCTACTACCCCACCGGAGCCATCAACAACAAGGGTCTGGACATGAGCGGAAAAATTGCCGCACCCAGCCTCAACAAGAATGTTTATAGCCCCATGAGCAGCATCTCGGTGAGCCATCCGCGCAACGTTTACAGCCGCTGGATTGGCGACATCTACGCCGAAATCACACCGTGGGAGTGGCTCACCTATCGTGCCGACGTGAGCTACGACGACGTGAACTATAACCACCGCCTGTTCAAGGACAAATATGAGGTATCGTCCTACGACCAGGCCGACAAAAACTACCTGGAGCGCAGCCTGGCACACTACACCACTCTCGTGTGGGAAAACACCCTCACCTTCAAGAAGCAACTCACCGACGACCACTACCTCAACGCCATGGTGGGACAGACAACCGAGGAGTTTAACTGGTACCAGATCAGCGGCTCGGGCAACTCCATCAACAATCCCGTGCCACGCAACTGGTTCTTAGGCCAGACCACCGAGACCAACCCCGCCGGCGACAACCCCGACCGCACACGCCGCATGTCGTGGTTGGGACGTGTGCACTACACGCTCAAAGACCGCTACATGGCCACGTTCAACTTCCGCGCCGACGGCTCCAACAAGTTCCCCGAGAACACCTGGGGCTACTTCCCCTCATTAGCTCTTGCATGGCGCATGAGCGAGGAGCCCTGGCTCAAGAATGTGGCATGGCTCGACAACCTCAAGCTGCGTGCCGGATGGGGACGCATCGGTAACGACAAGATTGGCAACAACGCCTTTGTCACCACCATCTTCAACACCGGCCCGACATTTGTGGGCTACCCCTTAGGCGGCGACGCCGACACGCCGGGTGCCACCATCCTCATCTACCCCAACCAGGGCGGAATGTGGGAGAAGACCGAGACGTGGAACCTGGGCGTGGATGCTTCGTTCATGCGCGGCAGACTCACTGCCACCATCGAGGCCTTCCAGCGCGACACCAAAGACATGATTGTGGGTAAGATGATGCCCGCGCAGATGGGTCAGCGCTACAACCCGCAAATCAATGCCGCCACGGTGCAGAACCGCGGTATCGAAATCACTTTAGGACACCAGAACACCGTGGGCGACTTCCACTATGCCATCGACGGCAACGTGTCGATGATTAAGAACAAGCTCACCCACCTCAACGGCGGAACACCGTTCTGGGTCGATGGCGTGCGCTACAGCGACGAGGGATTAGGACTGTTCACCTTCTGGGGTTATGACTACAAGGGAGTGTTCAACACCCAGGAAGAAATCGACAAGTACTGGTGGGGTTATGCAGCCGATGGCGGCGTGTGCCCCTTCAAGCCCGGTGACGCCATCTATGCCGACCTCGACGGCGACGGCAAGCTCACCGAGGACGGCGACCGCAAGGACCTGGGCAACCCGTTCCCCTGGCTGAGCTACGGACTTAACCTGAGCGCCGACTGGCGAGGCTTCGACCTGTCGGTATTCTTCCAGGGCGTGGCAGGCAACGAAATCTACAACATGATGCGCGTGCGCACCGAGTATAACGGCACATCGAGCCAGCTGAGCACCGACATGCGCAACGTGTGGACGCAGGCCAAGGCCGACGAAGGCATCTACGGCACCATCCCCAACCCCAACGGCAACAGCTATAACCGCTCAACGAGCAGCCGCTTTGTGGAAAAGGGCGACTACCTGCGCCTGAAGAACGTGCAGTTAGGCTACACACTGCCCAACAGCATTGCACGCAAGATAGGCATGAGCAAGTGCCGCGTGTATGTGAGCGGAAGCAACCTGCTCACCTTCACAAAATATAAAGGCTACGACCCCGAAGTGGCAGGCGGCGTGGACTATGGTAACTACCCGCAGTCGCGCACCTATATGTTCGGCTTGAATCTCTCGTTTTAATAAGGGCTAGAATCTCTAGAAAATCTATATTATCTAGAAGCTCTATAAAATAACCGGAAACTGAAAAAAATACTATAATGAAAAAGATAGCAACTTACATCCTAATGCTGGGCGCTGTGGCCATGATGGGCTCGTGCAACGACTGGCTCACCGAAGACGCTCCCGGCTCCAACAAGATTGAGGACTACTTTGTGAGCACTGCCACCGCCATCGAGGTGGTCAACGCCACCTACGCCCCCCTGGCGTGGGAATACGGCAACAGCACCACCTACTACAGCGAGTGGTACTTTGGCGACATCGTGAGCGATGATGCCCTCAAGGGCGGACAAGGCACTACCGACATGGGAGTGGCCTACGACATGGAGAACTTCAAGACCAACCCCGACAACCGACTCCTGTTAGGCTTCTACAACGCGCAGTGGCAGGGCATACAGCGCTGTAACCTTGCCATCGAGCAGGTGGGCAAGATGGCTGTGGGCATCGACGCGCAGTTCACTCAGGAGCTGAAGGACCGCCTTCTGGCCGAGGCAACGTTTATGCGTGCCTACTACTACTTCCGCCTGGTGCGAGTGTTCGGCGGCATGCCGCTCATCGACTATGTGGTGGACAGCTCCAATAAGTTCAACTTCGACCGCGCCACACAGCTCGAGACCTATGAGTTTATCATCAAGGACCTGGAAAACTGTGTCGAGGCTCTGCCGCTCAAGTCGAAATATGCCGCTGCCGACATGGGTCGCGCAACACGTGGCACTGCTCAGGCAATGCTGCTCAAAGCCAACCTGTATCTTGCCGGCTTCCAGGCACAGCAGGGCGTGGATGCCACTGCCGCCTACACGCAGGCAAAGCACTGGGGCGAAGAGCTGATGGGCAGCGGTGAATATGATCTGGTGCCCACCTACTTCGACAACTTCACCCTGGCCGGCGAGAACGGCAAGGAGAGCATCTTCGAAATCCAGTATGTGGAAGACCCGCGCAGCGACTATGGCGAGGGCGAAGGCTTCACCCGAGGCACGTTCACACTGATCATGCAGCGTCCGCGCGCAGGATTCAACGACAAGGAAACGGGCTGGGGCTTCGACCACCCCACGCAGAACCTCTACGACGAATATGAAGACGGCGACCTGCGTCGCGACGCAACCATCATGCAGCAGGAAGGCGACGAAGTTGACGAAGCAGCTAAATATTTGGGTAATTACTACTATAACCGCAAGTATGCGCAGACCACCGATGGTGCCGGAGGCACATGGTATCACCTCACGCACCACTCGCGCGGACCGCTCAACTACCGCCTCATCCGCTACAGCGACGCACTGCTGATGTATGCCGAGGCATGCTGCGAATTGGGCGACCTGACACCGGCCATCACGGCACTGAACCGCGTGCGCAGCCGCGTGAACATGCCCGCCTTCCCCTACACTGCCACCATTCAGGGGCAGAGCGTAACGTTCACCTCGTCGCAAGCCGACCTGCGCCGTGCCATACGCCACGAGCGCCGCGTGGAATTAGGCATGGAGGGGCACCGCTGGTTTGACCTGTGCCGCTGGGGCATAGCCAAGGAGACGATGGACGCCTACATCGCCGGCGAAGACGCTGAGGTGCGCGCCGAGTACGGCGTGTTCCAGAAGGGAAAGCACGAGCTGATGCCCATCCCCAGCGAGGAACGACAGCTGGCCAACGGCAAACTGGCTCAAAACCCCGGCTACTAATCCTAAGAAGTTAAGGATTAAGTAGAAAGTAGAAAGTAGAAAGTAAAAAGTAGAAAGTAGAAAGTAGAAAGTAGAAAGTAATAAGTGTTGAGGGGTAAGTTACTCAGAGAACTCGGAGAACTCGGAGAACTCAGAGAACTCAGAGTAAAACCGGCGCCAGCCAGCTTGTTTACTCGTTTACTTGTTTACTCGTTTACTAAAAAAAACAAACGTCGGTGGCAGCAAGGCAATTTGCGGCTATTGAGCCTCAAAGAAAAAAGAATATTAATTTGTAGTCACAACCGTTGGCTCACACATGGCATGCACTGCCTTGCCGCCGAGATGTTTATTAAATAACTAATTAATAAACAAAACATCATGAAGAAATTATTTACATTAGCAACACTGCTGCTCTTTGCCGGCAGCACCATCAGCGCACAAGACTTTATTACTAAAGCTCTTGACGAAAACGATGAGCCCACCTTCGACTGGAGCAAGTGCGAAAAGTTCATCCCCATCGCCATCAGCGAGAGTGTAGGTAGTGAGATGGCCCCAGAAGACGTAGTCTTTGATGCTACTATTGATGAAGTTCGTAATTGGCTCTATGTGTGGGATAATACTTATGTAGGTGTTCCACAGGATGGCAGCCTTAACTCTTTTGGTCAGCCTGAAGATCACATTGCTATGAATGTGGTTCTCACCTGGAGCGGATGCGGATTCTGCGCGGTTAATGAACCGCAAGACTGGAGCGTGCTCGACGACTCATGGGTGCTCCATTTTGCAATAAAGAGTATTGATACTGCAGGGCATCAGATTGTGATTGGTGAAAACCATGGTTTTACACTTGGTGCTGAAGCTATTAATGGTGCAAAAGTCCTTGGTGATTTCCCACGTGATGATGAATGGTATTATGTGGATGTTCCCTTCAGCGTGATTCGCCAGCTCGCAACTGTAGCCATGTGGGGCGACGACCCAACAGCATATCTTGGCAACTATCTGAAGATTCTGACACAATCGTTTATTGACCAAAATGGCAATGGCCCTCAAGCTCAGCTGCGCCTCGACAACATCTTCTGGTACAAAGACAAAACCATCGAGGTAGAGCCCGAGCAGATTGTGGGCGATGTAAATGGTGACAAGATTGTCGATATCGACGACGTGAATGCCGTTATCAACATCATCCTGGAGAAGAATCCTGCCAGCGACTACGTAGGCAATGCCGACCTGGACAATTCAGGCGTTGTTGACGTTGACGACGTGAACGCCATCATCAACATCATCCTCAAACAGTAAAAAACATTCAACAGGTGGGTGTGTCATAATTCAGAAAAAGCGTTGAAAACGCAGGCGCATCGAAGATGCGACCATTTCTTTAACACCATGCAAGCAACATCGAAGATGTGCGCAGCTTGGTGAGAGACAGCGACTTAAAAGGTGCTTCGAAGATGCACTATATCAGTGACGTAATCTCAAAATTCAATCAAAGCCTTATGAAATAGAATTATGACACACCCTCAACAACCAACCTGTGCAGGGGCGGAGCAAGTGTGGACGCACAAGCCTATTCATTCCCACTGCTGCGCCCCTGAATTTTAATCACACATCACAAGACAATGAAACGTACATTCATAGCCCTGACACTGCTCATGACAGCACTCGGCATGATCGCACAGCCGGCACGCAGCTACAAGCGTGGCGTGAGCGAAAACCAATTCATCTACGAAGCCGAAATCCACGCCCTCACACCCGGCGTGAGCTGGTTCTACAACTGGGGCAACACACCCAACTGGCAAGTGCAAAATGTGGTGGGACCAGGCACGCAGATGGAGTATATTCCCATGACGTGGAGCGCAAACTTCAACGAGACAAACCTGCGTGCTTACCTCACCGAGCACCCGGGTGTGAAATACCTGCTTGGCTATAACGAGCCAAACTTCCGCTCACAGGCCAACATGACGCCCGACAGCGCAGCGCGCCTGTGGCCCATCGTCGAGCAGATTGCACGCGACTTCAACCTGAAGCTCGTGGCTCCGGCACTCAACTACAGCGGCGAAGCACTGGCCGACGGCAAGGTCTATCAGCCCGAGCAGTGGATGGATGCGTTTCTTGCCGCCTACCCCGAGGCGCATTTCGACTATCTGGCACTGCACTGCTACATGAACAACGCCAACGCCCAAATCAGCTATGTCGAGAACTTTGCCAAGAAATATGGCAAACAGGTGTGGCTCACCGAGTTCTGCTCGTGGGAAGGTACAGTCGATTCAATAGCACAGCAGCGTGCCATGGTGCAAAAGGTGCGTGACCTCGAGCTGAGCCCCTATGTGTATCGCTACGCATGGTTCAAGGCGCGCGGTTACGAAACAGCGCCCTATTATCGCTTGCTGCACATTCCCAAGCTGAGCACCGGCCTGCCCGAGCCGGGCACACTCACCAATGCCGGAAAAATCTACACCTACCTGTCGCCGTTCGACACCACCTACTATTATGCCCCCAATGAAGTGATTCCGGCCACCAATTTCGTCAACTTCTCCGACAACGTGATGGTAGAAGTGAGCAACGATGCCGAGAGCACACTCCCGCTGCAGATTAGCACCTTCGACGTCTATGCCTCGGCCGAATATCTGATTGAAGTGCCGGCCGACGGAAAATATACCTTGCAGCTGCGACTCTCGAGCCGTAAGTTCCTGTTCGACCCCAAGCTGCGACTGGAAGTGGATGGCGAAAACGTGATCGAACAAGTGCTTCCCGCCACCATCACCACCGGCACCAACGACAACTGGAAGACCCAGGAAATCACCGGCTTTACCCTGTCGGCCGGCAAGCACCGCATTGCACTCAAGAGCCGCCAGAGCACCACTTGCAAGGTGCAATGGCTCAAGTTCATTCCACAAGCAGTCATCACAGGCGATGTCACGGGAAATGGCATCGTCGATGTTGACGACGTGAACGCCATCATCAACATCATCCTCGGCAGGAAGGCTGCCAGCTACTATCCCGGCGAAGCCAACGTTGACGGCAACGGGCTGATCGACGTTGACGACGTGAACGCCATCATCAACATCATCCTCGGTTTGTAAAACAAGACTTAAAGAGCCATGAAACGTTTTTTCCTCACCCTGTTTTCAGTAGTGGCCCTGCTGGCTAACGCAGGCACTATGCCCGTGTATCTCGATTGCAGCAAGCCCATTGAGCAACGCATCGACGACCTGCTGCCGCGTCTCACCCTCGACGAGAAAATCGCCATCATCCATGCCCAGAGCAAGTTTTCCAGCCCGGGCATTGCACGCTTGGGCATTCCCACCTTCTGGACCGACGACGGCCCGCATGGCGTGCGACCCGATGTGCTGTGGGACGAGTGGGAACAAGCCGGTGCCACCAACGACTCGTGCGTGGCCTTCCCGGCGCTGACATGCCTGGCTGCCACATGGAACCCCGACATTGCACGCCGCTATGGCATCGCATTAGGTGAGGAGGCACGCTATCGTGGCAAGGACATGATTCTTGGCCCCGGCGTGAACATACTGCGCACCCCATTAGGTGGGCGCAACTTCGAGTATATGGGCGAAGACCCCTACCTGGCCTCGGCAATGGTTGTGCCTTATGTGCAAGGGTTACAGTCGCAGGGCGTGGCAGCTTGCGTGAAGCACTATGCACTGAACAACAACGAGCTCTTCCGTCACAACACCAACGTAATAGTTGACGAGCGCACATTGCACGAAATCTATCTGCCGGCCTTCAAGGCCGCCGTGCAGCAGGGGCATGCCTGGGGCATCATGGGGGCATATAACCTGTATAAGAACATTCACAACTGCCACAACCCCTACTTGCTCAACGACGTGTTGAAGCGCGACTGGGGCTTCGACGGAGTGGTGGTGAGCGACTGGGGAGGTGCACACGACACCGAGCAAGCCATCAAATACGGCTTAGACATGGAGTTTGGCACCTGGACCAACGGACTGACCGAGGGCGCCCGCAATGCCTACGACAACTATTATCTGGCCCTGCCCTATAAACGCCTCATCGAGCAAGGAAAATTCTCCACTAAAGAGCTTGACGACAAGGTGCGCCGCGTGCTCAGGCTGTTCATGCGCACCACCTTGCAGGACTACCGCCCGCGAGGCTCTATGTGCTCGGCCGAGCACTACGCCACAGCCCGTGCCACGGCCTGCGAAGGCATAGTGCTGCTTCAGAACCGCAATGCCACACTGCCCATCGACGTCAATGCCACGCGCCGCGTGCTGGTGGTGGGAGAAAACGCTATCAAGATGATGACCGTGGGCGGAGGCAGCAGCTCGCTCAAGGTGCAACGCGAGTCGCTGCCGCTGGAGGCACTGCGCAGCCGCCTGCAGCCGTTAGGCATCGAGGTGGACTACGCACGCGGCTATGTGGGCGACACCACAGGAGCCTACAACGGCGTGACCACCGGGCAAGACCTTGTTGACCGCCGCCCGGCACAAGAGCTTGTGCGCGAAGCAGTGGAAAAGGCACGCCAAGCCGACATTGTGATATACTACGGAGGTCTCAACAAGAGCCAGCACCAGGATGCCGAGGAATTTGACCGCGAAGACTACGGACTGCCATATAACCAGGACGACCTTATCAGCGCACTGGCCGCTACCGGCTGCCGCCTGGTGGTGGTCAACATCTCGGGCAACCCTGTGGCGATGCCGTGGCGCGATGCCGTGGGGGCTATTGTGCAGGGATGGATGCTCGGCAGTGAAGCAGGCGAGGCGCTTGCCGACGTGCTCACCGGCGCTGCCAATCCCAGCGGAAAACTGCCTTTCACCTGGCCGGAGAAATTAGGCGACGTCGGGGCACATGCCATGGGCGACTACCCCGGCACCAAGCGAGCCGACAGCGACATCTGGGACGAAGAATACTGCGAACGCTTCTATGTGGGCTACCGCTGGGTGGATAAGGCCAAGACGCGCCCGGCGTTTGCCTTCGGGCACGGACTGAGCTACACTTCATTCAAGCTCGGGAAGCCCGCGATGAGTGCGACGGCAGTCACCGCGGCCGACAGCATCACCTTCACCGTGCCGGTGACCAACGTCGGCTCACGGGCAGGGGCCGAGGTAGTGCAGCTCTACATCCACGACGTGAAATCGAGCTTTGAGCGGCCATATAAGGAGCTGAAAGGCTTTGCCAAGATCTATTTGGAACCGGGGCAGACGCGCAACGTCGCCATCACCATAGGCCGTGACGCACTCAGCTATTACGACGACAATCAGCATCGCTGGGTCGCCGAAGCAGGAAAGTTTGAGGCTCTGCTGGGCACTGCCAGCGACAAAATTGCACACCGCCTCACTTTCACGCTCACTAACCCATAGCGAGCATAGCACGGCAAAACTCTGCTTCACCGCTCGCGTGCACTGATTTTGACTCGTCACGGCGTCGAATTTAGGCGTCGGCTCGGAAATATTCAAATAAATTTGATATTTCGCTCGCCTTGCACTAATTTGACTCATCACCTCGTCGAATTTAGGCGTCGGCTCGGAAATATTCAAATAAATTTGATATTTCGCTCGCCTTGCACTAATTTCGCGCTAAATTTCAGTGCCGATGCGAAAACGAAGCCCCTCAACACACAACTGGCTTTTAGCAGCAGTAATCAACCTCTTGATAGCCGCTGCTGCAATGATGCTCACCCGAGTAGTGTTCTACGCTGTAAACTGGAGCACGTTTGCCCCTTACCAGACGTGGCCGCTATTGTGGAGCGAGCTGCAAGGCTCGCTGGTGTTCGACGTCAGCGCACTGCTATATGTGAATGCGCTGTGGCTGGTGCTGTGGTTGCTGCCCTGGCCGGCCAAGGAGCGCCGCGGCCCGCAGCGGGCGCTCAAGTGGGTGTATGTCGTGACCAATGCCGTGGCCATAGGCAGCAATCTCATCGACTCGGTTTACTTCCAGTACACCGGGCGACGCAGCACGGTGGCAGTGTTCAGCGAGTTTGCCAACGAAGGTAACATGGCCGGCATCTTCCTCAGCGAGTTTGTCAGACACTGGTATCTGGTAGTGGCTTTCGTGGCCATGGTGTGGCTCTTGTGGAAGCTGTATGTCACCGCGCGGCCGGCACACAGCCACGACTGGCGATACTACTGCTCGCGTGCTGCAGCCATCATTATTGCCGCTCCACTGGCCATAGTGGGCATACGCGGCAGCGTCACTGCCGGCACACGCCCCATCACGGTGAGCAATGCCAACCAATACGTCAACCGCCCCATCGAGGCATCATTGGTGCTCAACACTCCGTTCTCGCTCATCCGCTCGATAGGCAAGAAAGTGTTTGTCACGCCGTCCTACATGAGCATGCAGCAGATGGAAGCCACCTACTCACCGCTGCACCAGCACCCCGACACCACCGCGGCCCCCTGTCGCGGCTATAACGTTGTGGTGCTCATCGTCGAGAGCATGGGCAAGGAATACATAGGCAGCCTTAACCCCACACTGGAAAACGGCACCTACAAGGGCTATATGCCGTTTATCGACACGCTTGTGCCGCAGTCGCTCACCTTCGAGTACAGCTATGCCAACGGCCGCAAGTCGATGGATGCCATGCCCAGCCTGCTATCGGGCATACCCATGATGGTGGAGACGTTCTTCCTCACCCCCGCATCGCTCAACGACCTGAGCGGACTGCCCTCGATGCTCAAGCCGATGGGCTACAGCAGTGCATTCTTCCACGGCGGACACAACATCTCGATGGGATTCAGTGCTTTTGCGCATCACATAGGTTATGAAAAATACTACGGCCTCGACGAGTATTGCCGCGACGATGACTATGACGGCATGGACGACTTCGACGGCAAGTGGGCCATTTGGGACGAGCCATTCCTGCAATATATGCTCGACGTGCTCGAGGACCAGCCGCAGCCCTTTGTGGCATCGGCATTCACCGCCTCGTCACATCACCCCTATAACGTGCCCGAGCAGTACAGCGACTCGCTGCGTGATGAGGGCGGGCTGGAAATTCACAAGTGCGTGCGTTACACCGACATGGCACTGCGCCGTTTCTTCGAGCGTGCATCGCACGAGCCGTGGTATCGCAACACAATCTTTGTGCTCGTTGCCGATCACACCAACCAAAACAAGCACGAGGTGTATAAAACCGACTTGGGGCTGTATAGCATCCCAATCATTTTCTTCACGCCCGACCAATCAATCAAGCCGCAGATGCGACGCGACGTGATAGCGCAGCAAACCGACGTCACGCCCACACTGCTGCACCTGTTAGGCTACGACAAGCCATACCTGGCCTTCGGCAGCGACTTGCTGAGCACGCCACCCGAGCACACCTGGGCATTCAACTATAACAACGGCATCTACCAGTATCTGCAAGGTGACCTCATGCTGCAGTGGGATGGTGACAAGACCGTGGGGCTCTATGAGTTCAAGACCGACCCGCTGCTGCGGCACAACCTGGTGGGCAAGCGGCCGCAGCAACCCGCCATGGAACAGCGCGTGAAAGCACTCATACAGCAATACATGTGGCGAATGAATGAGAACAAGCTCACCCCGTGAAGTTTCTGAAGTATATTGAACCTGAATAATATTTAATCATCCAGATCGTTAATAATATAGAGTAACGACAAAAAAACAGAATGCCGGCGCACTCGCAGCTCGTAAATAATTAATAATGAGTAATGAGCCGCATCGCACACTCGTAGCACGTAGCTTGTAGCTAAGAAAGCGTCAGCCACTCGTAGCTCGTAGTTAAACAGGCGTCAGCCGGCTTGTTTACTCGTTTACTCATCTACTTGTTTACTAAAAAAGAACTCGTAGCACGTAGCTTGTAGCTCGTAGCTAAACAGGCGTCAGCCGGCTTGTTTACTCGTTTACTCGTCTACTTGTTTACTAAAAAAAACACTATATGAACAAGAAACTCATACTCTGGGCCGACGATGAGATCGACCTGCTCAAGCCTCACATTATGTTTCTGCACAGCAAGGGCTACGAAGTGGAAACGGTGACCAACGGCCGCGACGCACTCGATGCCATGCAGCAGCAAAACTTCGACCTTGTGATCCTCGACGAGAACATGCCGGGCATCAGCGGCCTGGAGGCGCTGCAGCAAATCAAGATCCTGCAGCCCAACGTGCCGGTAATCATGATCACCAAGAGCGAGGAGGAAAACATCATGAACCAGGCCATAGGCAGCAAGATTGCCGACTACCTGATCAAGCCCGTTAACCCCATGCAAATCCTGCTGTCGATAAAGAAAAACCTGCACAGCGACGCCTTGGTACAGGACAAGGTGGAAGGCGACTACCGCCAGGAATTCATGGCCATCAGCGACCAGATAGGGCAGGCACGAACCATCGACGACTGGTACCGCCTGTATAACACACTGGTGCGATGGGAACTCACCCTGTCGAGCACCGACACAGGCATGACCGAGATGCTGAAGATGCAAAAGACCGAGGCCAACGCCGCCTTTTGCAAGATGGTGCGGCGCAACTATGAGAGCTGGCTCACAACCGACGACCACCCGTTGCGCAGCAACGAGATTTTCAAGACCCATGTGCTACCGCTTCTCGACAAGGGCGAAAAGGTGTGCTTCGTGCTCATCGACAACTTCCGCCTCGACCAGTGGAAGACCGTGAGCCCACTGCTGAGCGACTATTTCAACGTCGAGAAGGAAGAGCTCTACACCGCCATCCTGCCCACCACCACACAGTATGCCCGCAATGCCATCTTCTCGGGGCTCATGCCCATCGACATCGAGCGCATGTTTCCCGACCTGTGGGTTGACGAAGACGAAGAAGAGGGTAAAAACATCAACGAAGCCCCGCTCATCAAGACCCTGCTCGACCGCTATCGCCGCAACTTCCGCTTCTCGTATAACAAGGTGAACGACGCCGCTACGGGCGAGCGACTGGTGCAGCAGTTTGCCGACCTCGACAACTACGACCTCAACGTGCTGGTGTTCAACTTCGTAGATATGATGTCGCACGCACGCACCGAGAGCAAGATGATTCGCGAGCTGGCTAACACCGACGAGGCCTACCGCTCGCTCACCGAGTCGTGGTTCCGCAATTCCTATGCCATCGAGGCTTTTAAGCTGATGGCCGAGAAAGGCTACAAGGTGGTGCTCACTACCGACCACGGCACAATCCGCGTCGATAATGCCGTGAAAGTGATAGGCGACCGAGCCACTAACACCAACCTGCGCTACAAAGTGGGCAAGAACCTGAGCTATAACGCGAAGCAGGTGTATGACATCAAGCATCCTCAGCGTTTCGGACTGCCGGCACCAAATGTGTCGTCAACCTACATCTTTGCCCTGAACCGCGACTTCATGGCATACCCCAACAACTACAACTACTATGTGCAGTACTATAACGACACCTTCCAGCACGGCGGCATATCGATGGAAGAGATGCTCGTGCCGTTAGTAACCCTTTCGCGCAAATGAAGATGAACATCGCCATCATCAACGGGCCCAACCTCAACCTTGTGGGGCGCCGCGAGCCGGAAATCTATGGCAACCGCTCACTTGACGACTACCTGAAGGAGCTCGTCACGCACTATCGCGACGTGGCATTCACTCTCTTTCAGAGCAACCACGAGGGCGACATCATCGACGAGCTGCAGCGCGTGGGATTTGACTGCGACGGCATCGTGCTCAACGCCGGAGGCTACACCCACACGTCCATTGCCATACGCGATGCCATTTCCGCCATCACCGCACCGGTGGTGGAAGTACACATCAGCGACATCTACTGCCGCGAGCCGTTCCGCCGCACATCGATGATCAAAGACGTGTGCACGCACTCGATTGTGGGGCAGGGGCTCGACGGCTACCGCCAGGCCATTGAATTACTGCTCAACCGCCCCACCCCATAGCACCCCATCACTCCCTATCACTCCCCATCACTCCCCATAGCACCCCATGAAAGAATACATAGCCTCACACATCGACCCCGAGCCCCAGAACCTCTACCGCCTCGACCGCGACACACACCTGCAACTGCTCTACCCGCGCATGTGTTCCGGCCACATCCAGGGACGGCTGCTCAAGATGCTCGTGCGCATGATTAAGCCACAGTTGGTGCTGGAATTAGGCACCTACAGCGGCTATAGCGCACTGTGTCTTGCCGAAGGCCTGCCCGACGACACATGCCACGTGCACACCATCGAAATCGAAGAAGAGCTGGAAGACTTCATCAGTGAGCACTTGGCTCAATCACCTTACGGCAAACGCATCACCCTGCATGTGGGCGATGCCATGGACATTGTGCCCCGGCTGGGAATGATGTTTGACCTCGTGTATATCGACGCTAATAAGCGCGACTATGTAGCCTACTACGACCTTGCGATGTCGCACCTGCGCCCGGGCGGCTTCATCATTGCCGACAACACCTTGTGGGATGGCAAAGTGGCCGACGGCAACGAGCACCACGATGCCCAGACGCTGGGAATCATGGCGTTCAACGACCGAGTGGCAGCCGACCCGCGCGTGGAAAAGGTGATTTTACCCTTGCGCGACGGGCTGACGCTCATCCACCTGATAGAAAAATAATTCAGGCTTATAAAGCCAAAGCCCTATAAACCTGAATATTAGAGGTTAGAGATTAATACTCAAGACCTGAACATCGACTTGTAAAGCTCGGTCATCTGGCCGTAGAACACGTCATAGTTCAAGTGGTCGTCAAAGTCGGCCTTTGCACGCGCTCCGATGCGATTTCGGGCTTCGGGGTCGTCTATCAGCCCCTTTATGGCAGCAGCCAGAGCAAAGTGGTTACCCGGCTCCACGATAATGCCATTGATGCCATCGGTCACATACTCGGTCTGCGCACCGCTGTTGGTGCTGATGTGTGCCTTGCCTTGCATCATATATTCCAGGTTGGCAATGCCATAGGCCTCAGGCTCTATGGCCGGCAGCACGCCGAAGTCGCACTGCTTGACGACCTCCAGTATATTCTCCTGGAAGCCCAGTAGCGACACGTTGCGCACCAGCTGATTGGCCACGATAAATCCCTTGAGCTGACTCACATATTTCCTGTTGCCCTCGCCCACTATCGCCAGGCGGTAAGACTGCTTGTCGAGCTGGCTGACTGCTTTGAGCAACACATCAATGCCCTTCTCGGGGCATATGCGGCCGTGGCAAAGGATTAGAGCCTGACCGGCATCGACGCCGAGTCGCTCACGCACATTGATGGCCGGAGCGGCAAACGGGTTTTCCACCACACTCTCATGGACTATCGAAGCCCGCGACGGGTCGAACGACGGCGATGCGTTGAACCAAGTGTCGCGAGCCAGCTGCGAAGCAAACACATAGTGGTCGATGGCCTGATACAGCCGGCGGTAGATGTAGTTGGTCTTTGGACGGGTGATGCCATGCACCGTGAGCACGACGCGAGTGTTGGGATTTTCGCTCAATCGACGGGCAATGACTGCGGCAAACGCGTCGTGAAACGTGTGCACATGAACCACATTGTGGCCTTTGCGCAGCAAGCGGGCGAAGCGCATGGGCGAGTCGATGTCGGTAACGCCTTTCAACGGCAGGATTGAAATGGGAATTTCAAGACGGCGGAAGTGAGTGAGCACGGCCTCATGCTTGCGGCACACCACCTCAACGTAGAAATCGCTGTCGTTGCGCAGCTTGGCCGTCAAGTCGTAGGCATACTGCTCGGCTCCCGTCCAGTTTTTGTTAGAAACTATGTGGAATACGTTAATCATCTTTGCCTAAGATTTTGTTTATTATTCTGTTCACATCATCCACATCGACTTTGGAGTCGTAGGTGACGTCGCCCAGTGGAGTGGCGGGGCTGATACCTAATATCATGTTGATTGCACCATTCACGTCGTCCACGTCAAAGATGCCATTGTTGTCGAAGTCGCCACGGGTGATGCGGTTTTCCACAAACACATAGTTATCAAGGTAGTGCATGCGCCGCGGTATCCAGTTGGTCACATATGCCAGCTCGGCATCAAAGTCGATATTTTGTTTGAAAATGATGTCGGGAGAATACTTTTTTTGCTCTCGGGCGGCTGTTCCGCTACGCTTGAGCATGTCCACCACTTCAATGAAGCGGTTACACAGCGACTCGTCGGTGAGCACGTTTTGGCGCAACTCGCGATAGCGGGCAATAACCTTCTGGTTAAAGCCATCCACATTCAGGCGGCGCAGGCGGCGCAAGAAGCGATGGTGGTTATAAAAGCTCTCAAAATAGTCGCCCCACGGCTGCACACGGGCGCTGTGCATATCGGCAAACTTCCAGTCTTGACCGAACGATATGTCGATGTCCCAAATGGCCGGGGTGAGCTTCTCGCTCTGCGTGCGGTCGTAGCAGGCCCAGTACACGTTTTTCCCCTCGTTGTCGAAGGCTAACAGTGCCTCGCAAAAGATGTAATAGTCGATGATTACCGGAATATCTACCCTGTTGGCAATATCACTCGTGAAGGTCGAATCGTCGGCATAGGCCGAGAGCCACCCAAGATTATACAGGGCAGTATAATCGGTAGGCTTAACATCGTCGATGTCGGGATATTTCGTCTCAAAGTTGTTGTAACGATAATAGTTGCCATTAGGCAATTTGGGCGGAACGGTGTCCATCAGCGTTATTCGGGAGCGGTCGTCCGACTTCCACAGCTGGCCATGAATCTCGAGCGTCACAGGGTCATACTTCACCAGTTTCATCTGCTTGCGGTCGATGGGCTCACCCATGCTATAGACGCCCACATACACACCATTGCGAAACAGCTCCACAAGCTGGCCACGAGAGGCCGACAGCGCTTTTGGCTCGCTGGCAAAATAATATGGTGGCGTGACCATGTCGAGCCACAGGCCGCGAGCCACATAGTCGCGAATGCGGAACATATCGGCGGCACCGCCGCCAAGCACCCAGTTATTGTCGTTGCGAAGCTCGGGGAAGGGGCGCACATCGAGCTTGTTGCCCAAGCTGTCGATAAACTTGACTTTATAGCTGCGTTTTTCAAACACGTCATAGTTCACCAGACTGCCACGATAGCGCATATTGGCCAGCAAATCCATGTCGGCATCGCTGGGGCGGATGATGGAGAACGGCACGGTGACAAAGGTATTCTTATTAATCTCCGTACTGCTGAAATCCACTATGGGCAGGAACGTGAACTGCAGCTCGGCCACAATCTGGGCATCGGCCGCTGTGTGTGCCACCACGGGCAGGGCTGTCGCAGCACTCAGTCCGGCCACTTCCAGGCTGTCGCCGCTGGCAATGTCACGGCCATCGATGTTCAGGGCCGTGATGTCGCCGCCATAGGTCACTTCACATTTCAAGTCGTGACCGAAGTTTTCTTCGGCCGTTGCACACAGCCACAGGCCGGCGGCATTGTCGGCCACCACTCGATGACCTCCTATGGTCACCTGTGCGCGGATTGACAGAAGGGTCGCAGCAAAAATCAGAATTGTCAATAATTTTTTCATTAGTCAAAGAATGAGTTATAGTGGTTTAGTAAAAGCTCGGCGGCGCTTGTTTTGCCGCGTTTCAAAGTATTGCCACTGCTGCTGCACTTTCTCGTTTTCCTCAAGCTCATGACCGGTGTCGGCCCACTTGTAGCCGAACTTGTTAAAGCATGGGATGAGGTCGGTGAAGAACAGGGCGTTCACACCCTTGTTCTGATACTCGGGCTTGACAGCAATGAGCAGTAGGTCAACCGTGTCGTTATGCCCCTTGAAAGCTTTGAGCAGGTGATACCATCCGGTGGGGAACAGCCGCCCGCGGCACTTGATCAACGCTTGCGAGAGCGATGGAATGGCAATGCCCACCCCTATCAGCTCGCCATCGGGCTTGACAACCAGCGACAGGTCGTCGAGCGGCAAAAACGGCAGATACATCTTGATGTAGTGCTTGATTTGCTTTTCACTCAGCGGTGAGTACCCGAACAGGTCGTCGTAAGCCTCGTTGATGAGCTTGAAGATGGCATCGCCGTAGTCGCGCACCAGTGCCTTGCGGTTGGTGTACTTGATATTGTCCACCCCCACACGCTGCCGCACGATGTCGGCCACACGTTGCATCTTGGCCGGTATTTCCTTGGGCACGACAACCTTATATTCCAGCCAGTCAACGTCTTTCACATAGCCCATGCGCTGCATCTGCCGGGGGTAGTAGTCATAGTTGTAGATCGTGGCCTGCGTGCTCACTTCGTCAAAGCCCTCGACGAGCATTCCCTCGGGATCCATATCGGTAAAGCCTAACGGGCCGGTGAGGCTGGTCATTCCCTTGTCGCGAGCCCAGCGGCTCACGGCCTCAAAGAGCGCATCCACCACCTGATCGTCGTCGATAAAGTCCACATAGCCGAAGCGGCCTTCCTGCTTGCCCGTGCGCTCGTTGACCAGCCGGTTGATAATGCCGGCAATGCGCCCCACGGGCTTCCCGTCGCGGAAAGCCATGAAGTAGATACTCTCGCAGTAGTCGAAGGCCGGGTTCTCGCCGGGCAGCAGCGTTCTCACCTCATCGCTCACCAGCGAGGGCACATACTGCTTGCTATCGCGATACAGCACGTCGATAGGGTATTTGACAAAACGTTTAATTTCGCACTTGGTGGGTTTTATCTCTCTTATTTCGATCATAATTGTTCAGTGGGTTGATACATTGAATATGGGACGCTTGCGGCCTGTCAGCCCCAGTAGTGGTTCATAATCCACAGCAGGGCGAGCAGTGCCAGCAACAGGACGTTGAGCCATGTATAAAATCGCTTGTAGAAATTGCGGTCTTCTTCCATCATTCTATCGAGCGGGTCTTGCCCGAGACCAGGTCATAGCTGTAATGGCCGCCGCCGGCAGGACGCATGCGCAGGATGTTGTTCTTGCTGTCGCCGAAGCCTATATCGGTCGGGCCGCCGGACTTGCCCTTGGGGCTGTAGATGGTGAAGTATTTGCGCGTGTCTTTGTTGAAGCCATACACCGAGCCGTTTTTGTCGCTCAGCACGATATACTTCTCGTTTTCCACCTTCTTGTGCAGGTCATCCTTCTTGAAGATGGGCTTGTCGTAGGTGGCTGCCTTCATGCTCACTTCTTCACCGTTCTTGAGCTGCTCCATCTTTTCGGCATTATCTTTATTCCAGCGGGCATCGGCGCTGTCGGGGCTGGCCATGGCCTTCTCCATTTCCAGGCGTTCGCGCTCTTCTTGCTCGGCCTTGAGTTCCTCCTCGCTCGGGAAGTAGAGGATCTTGATGCTCTGAGCCTCGCTCTGCAGGAAGCGGCGCTCGGCCGAGTTGATGGGATCAAGGGGCTTGCCATAGATGTACTGGCGGCCATCGTCGCGCGAGCGCACGGCGCCCTCATAGTCAAGCGCTGTGAGCACCTTGGCGTTCACGTCAAACAGGTTTAGCGACACCCGGCCGCGAGAGCCTTCACCGCCGGGGGTGTTCATGTAGGCAAAGTAGAGACATTCCTTGCCATCCACCTTCACCGCACGCGGCACCTGAGCAATGTCGGCTATCATCGTGTTATTGTCGAGGGTGATGGTGCGGCCGTCGAGATACTTGGTGTGCAGGTGCTCGGGAGTCCACAGTGTGCCCGAGCGTGTGAGCTGGTAGATCTTTACAAACGTGCGGCTGGTGGCACTCGACAGATAGGTGATACCCCAGATGCGGTCGGGCACGTCGGCGCCATTGCCAGGAACCATAACGGCAGCCGCTGCCGTGGCACCATCGCCGAGAAGGTTGTTGCGATTGAGCTCGCCCACAAATATCGACATAGGGTCGGAACTGGCATCGGCCACGAGGGTCGAGTCAACGGCGGCATCGCTAGGTTGCTCGCCGTCGGAGCTATTACAGCTGCGCATCAGCAGCAGGGCTCCAATGACGGCTATGGCCGCTATCACGCCCAAAATCAGGTTACGGTTGAACGAGCCGCCCTGCGCCGTGTTTTGATCATCATCGTCGTCATCATTATTGTCGTCGTCGAGCCAGGCATTGCTGCGCTGCTGCTCTTGTTGCCGGCGCCGGCTCTCCTCCTGCTGGCGACGCAGCTCGGCCTGACGGCGCTCCTCCTGCTGGCGGTCGCGAATCTCTTGCTCACGACGCTGCTGCTCTTGCTGCAGTTGCTGTTCGCGCTCGCGCTGCTGGCGCTGCTGCTCGTTAAAGGTGATAGCCTGAGAGGCCGACTGAGCTTCGGCTACCGGCTCATCTTCCATGTCGTTACGCACCATCTTACCACACTTGGGGCAGAACACCGAATTGGCTGGTATCATCCGGCCACACGACGGGCACGCCAACTCGCCGCCCAGCCGCGTACCGCACTGGTTGCAAAAGGCTGAACCTTGCGGAGCCTCGTTTCCACATTTGGGACACTTCATAGTTTTTATAGCGTTTTTTGGTTTACATTCTAATCTAACTTACAAAGGTATTGAATTTATTCCAAATAACAGCAAAATACCGCAAAAAAACATTCAACTAAATGAGTTTTATCAGTAAACAAGATTTTCTTAGTACCAACCTAAGAGTGGGCTGGCGCACGGCATTCTCATACAGATTCTACAGATTACAGAGATTCTTTTCGACTATAAGGGACATAAGGTTCATAGGGGCTGACGCATGGCATACTCATGCAGATTTTACAGATTACAGAGATTCTTTTCGACTATAAGTTACATAAGGTTCATAGGGGCTGACGCGCATAAACAATTCAGAATTATGAATTAGTCGTGATGCGCAGTAAGCCCTGAAAGGGCGACAGAACTTAGGCAGGGGTGTAACCCCTGATATAAGTTTCATAGTGGCTGGCACCGTGTTCGATAGGCGAGGTAACCTCGACTGGAAGTCGAGCATTTGAGTAACCGTGGGTGTCGCTTCGGAGCGACACCCACGGCATCAAGCCGCCTCCACAACCTCGCTGTAGGCGAGCACATATACCAGCTGGTGCCCCGCATCCTCACTCCTATGACGCTGTGCTTCTTAGACGTTACATAAGTTTCATAATTTTATGTTTTATTTTGTTACTTATAGTCTAAATATTATTTGCTGGCAAGCCTCATATACTGTTTTGTTATTTATAACCTGTTGGCGGAATAAAATTAGTTTTGAGGTTTACAGGTAACACATTGATAATGTTGAAGTTCCTCTTCGAGGCACCTTTGTGATTTTGCGGCCTGCACCAAGCTGCGACCCTCTGCGAGGCTCTTGCATGGTGTTTAACACGTTGCGGCTCTTCGAGCCTTTCGACCTCTTCGAGGCCTACGCTTGACAACCAATATCATACCAAAACATATGATTCCGCCAACGGGTTGCTTATAGTCTGAAAACAGCTTGGTGGGCAGTTTTTCGTCGATAGACGAAAAGACCTCTTTAACCCCACTTTAAGGGAGCACCAGCTCCCTAAGTGGGGCAGATGGCAGCGCGGAAGCCTACGTCGATAGACATAGGACAAAAAACAAGCCTGAGAATTTGCATAGCCGACTGAAAAGCACTACTTTTGCCTACGGCACTCCGGCGGGAGTGCCGCGCGATGGCAGCATCGTTGCCATCCTGTCAGCGGAAATATCTCCCCAATATTTCTCGTAGATGATGCTGTCGTTCTGGATGACGAGAACGCCCTGTGTGTCAGTTTTACCAGTCACAGCCTCCTGCAATGTGGTGTTCTTGTAGTGCTTTCCTTGATTGAAGAAATGCAGGGTGTCAATCCAGATGGCTTGTTGCTTTGCGTATGGGAAACGAAAAGAAACGTCCCATTATCAATGGTGTCGTGAACATGATGCTCAAAACTATAAATATCCGGGCCGCTCTTGCCGTCTGCTCGATAGCCTCTTACAATAGAGCAAGAGGCGAGGGTTGAAGCAGCAACTATTATTAAAGCGAGCCCCCAAATCTTCTTTGTTTTCATAACTATTACATATCTTAGTCGTTTCATTCTGACATAAGTATTCTTAAATTCCTTTCTAC
>DGVT01000062.1:13989-23567 GCA_002395965.1 Porphyromonadaceae bacterium UBA4277 | reverse complement strand
TTAAAAAACCTTTTGCGCCACCCAATTTTAGGTGGCGCAAAATTACAACAAATTGTTTATTAGTTGATTATAATTTAACAATTTCTTTTCTCAAAAAAAGTGACGAAGTCAGGTGAACACTTATAGAAAGGTTGACAGCTCTTAGCGCAGCACCTTTCGACCATTACCGACGACGATGCCCTTGGTGTCGTCGTCGGCCTGTTTTCCGTCGATAGTGTACCATTGCTCCTTTTCGTGTCTGTCACCGATTGCAATCTTATCGGCATCAATTAATTCGACGCTGTCGTGCCTTTTACACAAGTGCGAAAACTCCTTTTTGGCCTCTTCGAGTTCCAGGAGAAACCTTTCGTTGGAGTGCATGCGTGAATATGTGACGCTGCCCACCATGCGCCCCGCATCCACGTCGCTCTGCCAGTGTGCACCCACTATCACCCTGCTCTGGCCATATTCATAGCCTCGCAAGGTGAGTGCCTTTTGTGCATGCGGATTGATTTCAGACAGTAACAAAGCGAGCATCCACCCTTTGGCCGAGTGGGTCGAGGGATAGGAATTGGCAGTCAGTGCCTCTCCGGTAATCATCTTTTGTTCGTGAAAACGCTGGAACGGGCGCATGCGCTTATAATAATCCTTGCACTGAGATGTGGCATTAGATATGGTTTTCAGGCTGTTTGCCACCAGTTTGTAGATAGCCGGTGTGTGTTCAGGAGAAATTATCATGCCGAACGCATCTGAGAAATTCAGGCACATGTCGGTATATATGTCGTTGGCATCGGCAATGGCCTGCGCTCCGCGTTCGGTGTCGCGCAGTGCCTTGGCGGCATAGTAGCTGTGCATGTCGAGGGCATAGTGCACACTTGTGGTGTCGGGCGGTGCCGGCAGATATTTTGTGGCGTCAACCAGCTTATCGGCCGAGAAATATGGCGATACTTCGTCTTGTGCCAGAGCGCTTGTTGCAAAAAGTGCTGCAATGCTCAACCAGGTAAATAATCGTTTAGTCATAATTTCACTGCATGTTTATAATTGTTGTGATAATTCAATCGTTGTAATTGGCTCAGACCGGTTCTAATGCCGTCATGGCGCGAAGTATTGCTAATGCCTGGCTCACGGTGGTGACGTTGTAGAGCAGGAATGAGCGTTTGCCGTTCACTTGGCGTATCTTGCACGTTGTGGGGTTGTCTTGTGCATAGTGTAAGATGCGTCCGAATGCCGGTGAGTTGTAGTATGCCACGTTCTCCTCGCCCACGAAGTAGATGTACATGTTGCTCTGCTTGAGGGCGATTTTCTCGATGCCCAGTGTGCGTGCCAGTCGGCGCATGGGCACAATGTGTATCAGTTCCTGTCCCATGGGTGGAATAGGACCGAAGCGATCCACGAGCCTGCTCTCGAAGGCGGCTATCTGCTCGTCGCTTTCCATGGCGTCAAGTTCCCGGTACAGGTTGATGCGCTCTCCCTCTTGTGGCACATAGGTAGCCGGGAACATGAGTTCGAGGTCGGTGTCGATGGTGCAGTCGGTAACGTATTCCACCTCGTCGGGTTGTGCCTTGGCGGCATCGTCGGTGAGGATGTCGGCAAATTCCTCGGTTTTCAGCTCCAGCACGGCTTCCTTTAGGATTTTCTGGTAGGTCTCATAGCCCAGGTCGGCGATGAAGCCGCTTTGCTCGGCTCCGAGCAGGTTGCCGGCACCTCTGATGTCGAGGTCTTGCATGGCAATGTGTATGCCTGCTCCCAAATCGCTGAAGCTCTCGATGGCCTGCAGTCGCCGGCGTGCATCGGCCGTAATGGCCTGATGCGATGGCACGAGCAGGTAGCAGAATGCCTTGCGGCTGCTTCGTCCCACGCGGCCACGCAACTGATGCAGCTCGCTCAGGCCGAAGTTCTGGGCATTGTTGATGATGATTGTGTTCACGTTGGGCATGTCCACGCCGTTCTCGATGATGGTGGTGGACAACAGCACGTCGTAGTCATGGTTGCCGAAGTCGATGATAATCTGCTCCAGCTGCTCGGGTGGCATCTGTCCGTGAGCCACCACCACGCGTGCATCGGGCACGAGTCGGTTCACCATGTGCTGCAAGTTGTATAGCTGCTCGATGCGATGGTTGACGAAAAACACCTGTCCGTTGCGCGACAACTCGAAGTTAATGGCTTCGGCCACCACCTCGTCGCTGATTGCCGTGAGCGAGGTGAGAATGGGGTAGCGGTTGGCCGGAGGGGTGTTGATGGCACTCAGGTCGCGTGCTCCCATGAGCGAGAATTGCAGCGTGCGTGGTATGGGCGTGGCACTCATTGTGAGTGTGTCAACGTTCACCTTCATCTGCTTGAGTTTTTCTTTCACGCTCACGCCGAATTTCTGCTCCTCGTCAATCACAAGCAGTCCTAAGTCTTTGAATTTTACTGTTTTGCCAATGAGCTTGTGAGTGCCGATGATGATGTCGATTTTGCCGTCGGCCAGGTCGGCCAGCAGAGCTTTCACCTCCTTTGGCTTGCGTGCGCGGCTCAGGTAATCAACCCTCACCGGGAAGTCCTTGAGCCTGTCGCTGAAGGTGTTATAGTGCTGAAATGCCAGCACCGTAGTGGGAACGAGCACAGCAGTCTGTTTTCCGTCGGTAGCAGCCTTGAATGCAGCTCTGACGGCAATCTCGGTCTTTCCGAAGCCCACGTCGCCACAAATGAGCCGATCCATGGGCCGCGAGCTCTCCATGTCGGCTTTCACAGCCTGTGTGGCCTTGAGCTGGTCGGGCGTGTCTTCGTAGATAAACGAGGCCTCGAGTTCCTGTTGCAAGTAGCCATCGGGCGAATAGGCAAATCCTGCCTGTTCGCGCCGTGCAGCATAGAGCTTGATCAGGTCGCGGGCAATGTCTTTCAGGCGGCTCTTGGTGCGTGACTTCATCTTGTTCCATGCACCGGAACCCAACTTGTGCAATCGCGGTTCCACGCCTTCCTTGCCGCGATATTTCGAGAGCTTGTGCAACGAGTGTATCGACACAAACACCATGTCGCCATTAAGGTATGTGAGCTTGATCATCTCCTGCATCTTGCCATTGATGCCGGTGCGCAGCAGGCCGCCGAATTTGCCCACGCCATGATCTTCGTGCACGATGTAGTCGCCCACCTCGATTTGGCTCAGTTCCTTGAGCGACAGGGCGAGTTTTCCACTTCGTGCCCGGTCGCTCTTGAGGTTGTACTTGTGGAAGCGGTCAAAAATCTGATGATCGGTGAAGACGCACAACTTGAGGTCGTCGTCCACGAAGCCCTCGTGCAGTGTGCGCAGCACCGGCTCGAAGGTGATGTCGTCGTGCCGGTCGTCGAATATCACGCTCAGTCGCTTCACCTGCTTGTCGCTGTCGCTCAAGATGATGAGCCTGTAGCCCTGTGCAATGAAATTCTTGAACGAGTCGCTGATGAGGTCGAAATTCTTGTGGTAGATGCCTTGTGGCGAGCAGTGAAACGACAGTCGCGCGTCGGCCTGCTCGTTGCTTTCGCCAGGCGAGTAATAGATTTGACGCATGGCATCGACCTGTGTTGCCAGTAGTGCAGGATCCACAATCTTGCGGTAGGCTTCGGCATCGCTCTCTCCGGTCAGCAGGGCCTTCTCCGAGATGCCCTCGGCCGCTATGGCTTGCACGCGCCCTTTGAGCCACTGCACATCGCGGCAAACTATCATTGTGTCGTTGCCGGCAAACTCCAGCAGTGAAATTCCGTTAGTGTCGGTGCTGCCATTGCTTCCCATGATGCTCACGTCGGGCACACGCTCCTCGCTGAGTTGTGTCTCCACGTTGAATGTGCGTATGCTTTCTATTTCGTCGCCGAAGAAGTCGATGCGGTAGGGCAGCTCGTGGCTGAACGAGAACACATCGACTATCGAACCTCTAACGGCAAACTGCCCGGGCTCATAGACGTAATCCACCCGTTTGAAACCCAGCTCGTTGAGGCGGTCGATGGTCTTGGCCATATCGACCTCGGTGTCAACGGCAATGTAGAGCGTGGATTTTTCCACCTGCGAGCGGTTAGCGACTTTCTCGGCAAGGGCTTCGGGGTAGGTGACTACCCAGCGCAGCGTCTTGCTCGTGCTCCACTGGTTGAGCACCTCGGTGCGCAGGATTTCGTTGGGTGCATCCACCTGGCCATACTTGATGTCGCGCTTGTAGCCGCTGGGGAAGAACAGCACATCCTTTTCGCCGGTGAGCTGCACCAGGTCGTTATAGACATATCCGGCCTCGTCGAGGTCGTTGGCTATAATAATATAAGGAGTGTCGCGTTTAGGCAGTCGCGAAAACAGCATGGCCGGTGCCGAACCGGCCAGTCCGTCAACGACGATGACCCGGTTACGCTTACCGGCAATCATCTTCTTTATCGCTGCCGTGCGTGATGAGTTGTTGAATAAGTCACTAAGCTGCTTAATGTCCATTTCCTGCATTTACTGCGCAAAGTAAATTAATGTGTGTAACCCGCCATTAGTTTTTAGCGTAGCCCGTGATGGCTATTTCTGTCGAGCGGGTCACGTCGCTTATTGTAACCGGCATGGTGAGGGTGCCGGTGGTGCGGTCGAAGGCCATGTCTTTAACCTTCTTGCCATTGATGGTAACCGCTTTGGGCTTGGCTGCGAGAGCCGGTATGACGAGCCTGTAGTCCTTGGCCGCCGAGGCTCCGGCTATGTTGCCCTCGGCCTTGATGGTAATGATGCAGGTGCTGCCTTGCGGGTTGGCATCGAAGCGGATTAACCGGTGTTTCCCGGTGCTCAGCGTGCCTGTGGAGTGGAGGTCGTCGTCAAAGAGGGTGAAAGACGATTTTTCGCCGGCGGGGTAATAGACGATGTCGAGCTTGCGAGGGTCGTAGTCGCCCACGTTGTGCATGTGCCCTTTGGCCTGCGGGATGAATGCCCCTGCGCGTGCAAACAGTGGCAGAACGTCGATGGGGGCATCGTAGCTTATTGTTGTGTGGCCGTCGAATCGGCGCTGCGGATGGTTGATGTCGATCCAGGTGCCCTCGGGGAACGTGATTGTTCGCGAGGTGGCGCCTTGTTGCATGACGGGAGCCACCATCACGTCGCGGCCCCACAGATACTGGTCGCTGATGGAATCGTAGCGGCCGATGCAGTTGTCGCTCTCATAGAAGCCCAAAGGCCGCACCATGGGCAGCCCTGAGTTGGCATTCTCGTAGGCAAGGGTGTAGTTGTAGGGTAGCCAAGTGTAGCGTGACTTGATGATGCGCTGAGGCAGGTCGCCATACTCGGTGTAGTGATAAGGCTCGGCAAGCTGTTGCGAGTGTGTGCGCAGCACGGGCGAGAAGAGCCCGAGTTGCAGCCAGCGGATGTATAGCTCGGCGTCGCGCGGCTTCTCGGGGTCGATGGCAAAGCCGCCCACGTCGTGCGACATATATCCTAATCCGCTCAGGCCGGCATTGAGCATGATGGTGACCTGCGGCTTGAAGCCTCCCCATGAGCGCGACACGTCGGTGCTCCAGGGAAACACCGAGTAGCGTTGCAGTCCTGCCGTTCCGGCACGCATCATGGTCATGAGTCGGCGGTCGGGGTATTCCTGCTTGAACAGGTCGTAGATGATGCGGCTCCACTCGTTGCCGTAGTAGTTGTGATACTGCTCGGCGGTGAGCCCGTTGTGGTGGCGTATTTCCAATGGGTGCACCTCGGGCTCGCCCAGGTCGCCCCACCATCCTGTCACGCCCTCGTCGGTGAGCTGCTTGTAGCGGTTGCGCAGCCACAGGCGCGTGGCGGGGTTCGACACGTCGAACATGCCGCCTTGTCCCACCCAGATGGTTACGGTGTGTGTGGTGTCGGTGCCGTCGGTGTGGCAGAACATGCCCTGCGGGTCAAGTGAGCGGTAGTTGTCTATTGCGCGGCCGTTGGTGAGCACATAGGGTTGTGAAATGGTCACCACGTTGATGCCCTGTTTCTTGAAATTGCTAAGCATCTGCTTGTGGTCGGGCCACTGGGTGGCATCCCATTGCAGGCGTCCCATGTCCTCTTCCTTGCCATACCAGTAGAGGTCGAAGACAATGCCGTCGAGCGGGTAGCCTGCCGTCTTGAGCGAGTCGATAACCGCCTCGGTTTCCTGCCGGTCGTGGTAGCCATATTTAGAAGTGATGTAGCCCAATGCCCATAGTGGTGGCAGCTCCTGCCTGCCCACGAGCCATGTGAAATTGCGCACCACATCTTCAACGCGCCCGTTGCCGCCGATGATATAGTAGGAAATGGGCTGCGGTGATGTCGAGGTGTATTCAATGCCTTCTGTGCCCGCACAGAGCGTCGATTTGCAGAAGTCGTCGAAAAAGATGCCGTAGCCCTTCGACGAAATGAGCATGGGCATGGTAATTCCCATCTGCTTGATGCGTGTCTCGCCGCTCTGGTAGCCATAGTTCTGCTTGTTGTAGTTGATGAGCGTGTCGCCGCACAGGTTGAACGAATACCCGCGCTCGCCGGCTCCGTAGAACGACTCCTTGCCCGAGTGGAGCAGCCGCACAATGCCGGGCTTGGTGCGGTCGCACAAGTCGGTAACATACATGGTGTTGCCCTTGCTCACCGTGATGCTGCCAAGCACTTTGTCGCACACCACGCGCATTCCGCTTTCGGTCGTCATCACATGCATGTCGCCGTTGCGGGTGATGGTCACGTTTTGCGCAGTAGCCTTGCGGGCTTCGTCGGTGGCAAGTGAAGGCAGTGCAGTGCCCGTAGAGCCTGATGGAACGACCTGCACATGCACAATGTCGGGGCTGATGGCTGTGATTGTGGCCACTTGCCGGCGTGCCTCGTCGGCCATGGTGATTGTGGCACTCTGTGCTCGGGCGGTGGTAGCAATCGCTCCCGCCAGCAGCAATACTATGGTAAATGCGAGCCTAAATCTTTTCATCTTGTTATGCAATTTTGTTGCTTGAAACATTATCAAGCTACAAAATTACAAAACTTTGCATTAATAAGCAATTGATGTGGCATAATTATCAGTGTCTTATGCGATTTTTTGTGGGCCTTTTGGCTCTCACAGCAGCAGGCTTAACAGCCGCCTTGGCAATGAGCGATTGTCATGGTCGATGAGTGTTGACATCATTGTGTTCCAGTCGCTGGCGTTGTCGAGCGGTTGTATGATTCCGTCGTGCACAGCGAATGCGAGGCTGTCGTTGAGCGTGTGTGTGACGGTGGGAATGCGTGTGGCAAGCATGGTGTTGTTCCATCGGTTGCCGCGCTCGTAGTCGGCTCCCAACTTCCGGAAGTCGTCGCCGCTGATGTAGTACATGCGGCAGCCGTCGTTGGCAAGATAGACGCGTTTAGCATCGCTGTGCTTGAGGTCTTGTGCACACTGCAGCAGGCATCGCGTGACGTCGAAGCGGTCGAAGTCGCGTTCGCCGGGGCTGCGCACGTCGAGTACCACCACGGTGTCGTTAAACCATGGTTGCGTGACGCGAATGTTGATGCCGGCATTAGCCGGGTCGAGTGCGGTGAGGCGGTCGCCGTCTATCACCATGCGTCCCGGTGCCACACGGCACCATCCCACCCAGGCCACTACAGCCACTGCGGCTGCGATGAGGGTGACGTGAGCCACCCGGCGGTTGATTACGATTGTCATAATAGCTGTTGATGTTGTTTTGCGGTTTATTGCCTTAGACTGCAACTTTTGTGCCAAAGTTTAGTGGCATTATAGTTGCGATGTGATTTTTTTTGTAATTTTGCAGTAATCTGCGAAATTAGACGGCACCTCGGCAAAACTCAAATAAATTTGGTTGTGCACTCGGTTTGTACTAATTTTGCAGTTAACTATTGTTATTGTAACAAATCATCATGATTTTTGACTTTGTAACATGGACCGCGAGTCCAAACATACTCGACAGTTTCCTGACCATTCGCTGGTATGGGCTGATGTTTGCCATCGGCTTCTTAGTGGGTTATGAAATCGTGTCGCGCATCTTCAAGCACGAAGGTGCCCCCGAGAAATGGCTTGGCAGCCTGTTTATATATGTTGTTGTGGCAACGATACTTGGTGCCCGGCTCGGTCATGTGTTCTTCTACGACTGGGCCTACTACAGCCAGCATCCGGGTGAGATATTGCGGATTTGGGAAGGCGGTCTTGCGAGCCATGGCGGCACAGCCGGCATCCTGCTTGCAGTGTGGATTTTCAGCCGCTTGGTCACCAAGCGACCCATGTTGTGGACCCTCGACCGCCTGGTGGTGCCCGTGGGCTTTGTGGCCGCACTCATTCGCATTGGCAACCTGATGAACCACGAGATTTATGGTGCCGTCACCTCGCTGCCGTGGGGCTTCCGCTTTGTGGAAAACGTTCACCAGTGGATGATGGGTGCCGACCCTGTCTTTACCGAGCCATGTCACCCGACACAGCTTTATGAGGCATTGTGCTACCTCATCACCTTTGCCGTGTGCATGTATATGTACTGGCGTCGCAATGCCCAGGAACGCGAAGGGCTCATCTTCGGGGTGTTCATGCTGGGCATCTTTGTGCCGCGCTTCTTCATCGAGTTTATAAAGAACGTGCAGGAGCCGTGGGAGATTGCCATGCGGCAGTCGATAGGACTCGACCAGGGCCAGCTGCTCAGCATCCCGTTCATTGTGCTGGGTGTGTGGCTCATAGTGCGTGCCATGCGCCGGCCTCGTGTGCCGCTTGAGTATCCCGACAAGTTTGCCGACGCCGACAAATAACCGAAAACGTAAATTAATAACGAAAAAAATAGATTTAGACTATGGATTTTATCAACATCAACACAGCTGCAGCCCTCACCGGCGCAGTAACCGAAAACGCAATCGAAACGCTGCGTCCTGCAGCAGTTGAGGCCGCCCGCACGCTTGAGCGCGGCAATGGTGCCGGTAACGACTTCTTAGGCTGGCTGCATCTGCCATCGAGCATTGCTGCCGAGCAACTTGACCACATCGAGCAAACTGCCTCTATGCTTCGCAGCGAGTGCGAATATGTGATAGCCGTGGGCATCGGCGGCAGCTACTTAGGTGCCAAGGCGGTGATTGAGGCTCTTAGCGATAACTTTGCAGCCTACAAGCATGCCGCAGGCGCCCGGGTGCTCTTTGCCGGCAACAACATCGGCGAGGACTACCTCTACGACCTGATGCAGCTTGTCAAGGGACATAAATTCGGCATTATTGTGATTTCCAAGAGTGGCACCACCACCGAGCCCGCTATCGCCTTCCGCCTGCTCAAGGACATGCTTGAGCAGCAAGAAGGCAAGCAATGGGCGGCACAGCACATCGTGGCGGTGACCGACGCCGCCCGCGGTGCCCTGCGCAAACTTGCCGACGAAGAGGGCTATGTGACCTACGTCATCCCCGACGATGTGGGCGGCCGCTTCTCGGTGCTCACTCCTGTGGGCCTGCTGCCGATAGCTGTGGCCGGATTCGACATCCGCGCGCTGGTGGCCGGTGCCGTGGCAATGGAGCGCGGCGGAGAGGAAATCATGGCTACCTATGCCGCTACACGCAATGCCCTGTATGCCAGCGGCAAGAAGATTGAAATTCTTGTCAACTTCGACCCGCGTCTGCACTTCCTCGCCGAGTGGTGGAAGCAGCTCTATGGCGAGAGCGAGGGCAAGGACGGCAAGGGCATCTTCCCGGC
>DGVT01000062.1:5710-13880 GCA_002395965.1 Porphyromonadaceae bacterium UBA4277 | reverse complement strand
ACGGCGAGCGCACCATCTTCGAGACGGTGCTGCGCGTGGAGAAACAAAACAACTGTGTTGTCATTCCTAACGATGCCGCCGACCTCGACGGACTGAACTACATAGCCGGCAAGCGCGTGGGCGAGGTGAACATGATGGCCGAGTTAGGCACTCAGATTGCCCATGTCGATGGCGGTGTGCCCAACATCCTCATCACCCTGCCGGCACTCAACGAGCACTGCTTGGGACAGCTCATCTACTTCTTTGAGAAAGCCTGCGGCATGAGCGGCTATGTGTTAGGCGTGAACCCGTTTAACCAGCCCGGCGTAGAGGCATACAAGAAAAACATGTTCGCCTTGCTCAACAAGCCCGGCTACGAAGAGCAGAGCCGCGCCATCCAGGCAAGACTGAAATAAAACGGCAATGAAAGGATTCTTCGACCTGCTGGCGCGCTTTGTGCCGCCCTACAAAAGATATTTGGCACTCAATGTGTTGTTCAATGTGTTGACGGCGTTTCTCACGCTGTTCTCGTTTGCGCTGATCATTCCCATCTTGGAAATGCTCTTCGGACTCAACACCCAGACCTACGCGTTCATGCCATGGGGTAGCGGAAAGTTAGATGCCGTGATCACCAATAATTTTTACTACTATGTGCAGTGTATTATCGAGCGCTACGGGCAATCCACGGCATTGGCGTGCATAGCCCTGGCGCTGGTGGTGATGACAGGGTTGAAGACCGGTTGTGCCTACATGAGTGCGTTTTTCATGATACCCATACGCACCGGTGTAGTGCGCGACATCCGCAACCAGATTTATGACAAGATAGTGTCGTTGCCCATAGGCTTCTTCTCCAACGAGCGCAAGGGCGACGTGATGGCACGCATGAGCGGCGACGTGACCGAGGTGGAAAACAGCATCATGTCGTCGCTCGACCTGATGTTCAAGAACCCCATCATGATTATAGCCTGCCTGACGATGATGATAGCCCTGAGCTGGCAGCTCACGCTGTTTGTGCTCATCTTGCTGCCACTTGCCGGGCTGCTGATGGGTGGCGTGGGCAAGCGGCTCAAGCGCGTCTCGCTCGAAGGGCAGACGCAGTGGGGCGTGATGCTGAGCAACATTGAGGAGACCATAGGCGGGCTGCGCATTGTCAAGGCGTTTAATGCCGAGAAAAAGGTGAGCCGCCGCTTTACCGGCGAGAATGAGAAGTATCGCACCATTGTCACGCGCATGAACCGCCGCTACGAGTTGGCTCACCCCATGAGCGAATTCTTAGGCACTGCTACCATAGCCATCGTGCTGTGGTTTGGCGGCACGCTAATCTTGAGCGGCCACAGCAGCATCACGGCTCCTAAGTTTATCTATTACATGGTGATTTTCTACAGCATCATCAATCCTGCCAAAGACCTGTCGAAAGCCAGCTACGCCATCCAGCGCGGCCTGGCATCGATGCAGCGCATCGACAAGATTTTGAATGCCGAGAACACTATCGCCGATCCGGCAACGCCCGCTGCGTTACCGGCATTCGGCCGGGGCATTGCCTACAACAATGTGCGCTTCAGCTACAACGATGGCGAGACCTGGGTCATCGACGACGTTACGCTCGAAATACCGCGTGGCAAGACCGTGGCATTAGTGGGGCAGAGCGGCTCGGGCAAGACCACCATGGCCGACTTGCTGCCGCGCTTCTATGATGTGCAGCAAGGCTCCATCACCGTGGATGGCATCGACATCCGCAACGTGCGCGTGGCCGACCTGCGTGCACTGATGGGTAATGTCAACCAAGAGGCCATTCTGTTTAACGACTCGTTCTATAACAACATCACCTTCGGCGTGGAGAATGCCACGCGCGAGCAGGTGGAGGAGGCTGCACGCATTGCCAATGCCTACGACTTTATAATGGCAAGCGAGGAGGGTTTTGACACCAATATCGGCGACCGCGGTTGCAAGCTCTCGGGCGGACAACGCCAGCGCATCAGCATAGCCCGCGCCATACTCAAAAATCCGCCCATCCTCATCCTTGACGAGGCAACCAGCGCTCTTGATACCGAGAGTGAACATCTTGTGCAAGAAGCGCTTAACAACCTCATGCAAGGGCGCACTACGCTGGTCATCGCTCACCGCCTGTCAACCATCAAGAATGCCGACCTGATTTGCGTGATGCAGGACGGGCGCATAGTGGAGCAGGGCACTCACGACCAGCTCATGGCAGCTGCCGGCACCTATAAGCACCTGGTCGATATGCAGACGTTCTAACCCCCCGGTAGCAATAACCCGCAACTCAAGACTGCATTTGAAAAGCAGTTGAGATGGTTGGGAGTGTTGAAGCTATGAGGCTGGTTTTTAGTCAAAAAGTTGGAAAATTATATGTTAAGTGCTATCTTTGCATCGCTAAAACCTCCATTTGGTGTGTATATCGGCTATAACGAAACCTCCATTTGGTGTATAATTCGGTAATAGCAAAACCTGTAATTGGTGCATATAACAACATGAAACGAAAGATTTACAATCAGTTACTACAATGGAAGAATCAATGGGGCGGCAGAACAGCTATTCTAATTGATGGCGCTCGTCGCGTGGGTAAGAGCTATATCGCCGAAGAATTTGCTCGAAATGAATATAAGTCTTATCTATTGATTGATTTTAATAATGCCAACCAAAGAATTAAGCAGCTGTTTGAAGATTATTTAGATGATCTTGATACCTTTTTCTTGCAACTGAGTTTGCTCACAGATGTAAAGTTCTATGAACGACAAACGGCAATCATATTCGATGAAGTGCAACAGTTCCCTCGTGCGCGGGCTGCCATTAAGTACCTTGTGGCTGATGGGCGATATGATTATATCGAAACCGGGTCATTGATGAGTATCAACCGCAATGTAAAAGATATTGTAATTCCATCGGAGGAAGAACGTATCGATATGTATCCCATGGATTTTGAAGAGTTTTTATGGGCTATGGGCAATGAAATGCTTATGCCATATATACAGAATCAATATCAAGCCTTGATGCCGATGGGTGCAGCCCTTCATCGCAAGGCTATGGAATTGTTCAGGCTATATATGATTGTAGGTGGGATGCCGCAAGCAGTTGAAGAATATGTCAATACCAAGGACTTTGACAATGTTGATCATGTTAAGCGCAACATTTTGAAACTTTATCGAAGTGACATAAGCAAATATGCCTTTGGAGATGAACAAAAAGTGACACGCATTTTCGACCAAATTCCATCAATGTTGCAACGACACGAGAAGCGGTTCCGCATAGGCGGCATAAAGAAAGGTGCACGTACTCGAGACTATGAGAAATCTATGTTCTGGCTTGAGGAATCACGAGTTGTGAACATATGTTACGCAACAACAGCACCTAATGTTGGCATGGAACTTAATCGTGAACATTTTAAGTATAAAATATATATGGCTGACACAGGAATGTTGATTTCACAGGCTTTCGGCGAGCGAACAGAGCTAAACGAGCTTTATCGCAAACTGCTTTTTGGAAAACTGGAAGTTAACAAGGGTATGCTAGTTGAAAATATAGTTGCACAAATGCTGAAATCTTCAGGCAAAGAACTGTTCTATTATTCGGCCAATAGTGAAAATTCTGAAGATCGCATGGAGATTGATTTCTTAATTAGAAAGCCACAGGTTACAAGTAGGCATAACATATCACCCATTGAGGTGAAAAGCTCAAATCGATACACTATCACTTCTCTGCGCAAATGCATCAATAAATTCTCAAAATCTATTTCCACGCCATATGTTTTGCATAGTGGTGACCTCAAGGTTGATGAAGGCATAGTATATTTGCCACTTTACATGACCTCCCTGCTATAATACAATCATTCACTTTAGAAACTCCAATTAATCAAAATATGAAAAAATTATTACTTATTTTTGTGGTTGCTATTGTGGCGCTGACCGCGAGAGCCGATGGCGGCAAAGGCGCAGCCACACTGCATTTCAAGAGCGGTGAGGTGATGACGGGTGTGATAACCTCGCGCACCGACGACAAGGTGGAAATCAAGGTGGATGACGTGATCTACACCTACCCGATGACCGACATTGCCTATATCTCGCACGAAGCCAAGAAAAAGAACTACGACAAGTCGCGCTTTCGCGGCTTTATCGATGCCGGCTATGCCTGGGGACTGGGCGAGCCGCGTAACAGCTACTGGCTGATAGAGACGTCGTTTGGCTACCAGCTCACTACCCACATCTATCTGGGTGCCGGTGTGGCGGTGCACAGCTTTCATCCGGCCATCGACACCTACCCGATGCGCCTCGACCTTGCCACGCCCACGCACAACGACCCCAACTGGAAAGGGCCGTTTGTGCCACTCTATGCCGAGACCCGTTACAACTGGCGCAGCGAGAACACTCACACACCCTGGGCAAGCCTCAAGGTGGGTGCCAACGTAATCAATCAGACCGGTTTCTTCCTCTCGCCCAGTGTGGGGTGGCACTTTGCCACTAATCAGTATTTTACCATTAACGTGGGGGTGGGGTATGCCCTGCACACTACCCATTACCGGCTGCATTGCCTGGGCGACACGCCGGGGGCAATCAACGACGGCATTGGTGGTGCCTATCTCAACAAGGGTGCCGCGTTTCACAACGTCTTTGCCAAGGTGGGTGTGGAATTTTAATCACGACAACATGCTTAAAACTTTAATAATTCGACAAATATGAAACATCTCAATCGTCTTGTAAATGTAGTCTTAATGGCCGCTATGCTGCTGTCGCTTAGTGCACAGGCCGCTCAGTTTGGCGCTCCCAAGCGCGAGTTCCGTTCGGCCTGGGTGGCTACCGTCTGGGCCTTAGACTGGCCTCAGACCACAGGTGCCGATGCCTACACGGCCACTCGGCAGAAAGAGCAACTCACCCGCATGCTCGACTCGCTGAAGAGTAATAATTTCAACGCCGTGAACTTCCAGGTGCGCTCGATGTGCGACGCCATGTATGAGTCGAGCTACGAACCCTGGTCGAGCTATCTCACCGGTACGCGCGGCAAAGTGCCCACCTACGACCCCCTGGCCTTTGTGGTTGAGGAGTGTCACAAGCGAGGACTGGAATGCCATGCCTGGGTGAACCCTTATCGCTTCACAACCAGCACCGACTGGAACACGCCTGCCGACCAAGAGCTGAAGAATGACGGATGGCTGATAGGCTCGGGGACAACTAAAATCCTGGACCCCGGACAGCAGCGCACCATCGACCGCATCGTGGCCGTGTGCAAGGAAATCATCACAAAATATGACGTGGATGGAGTGCTCTATGACGACTACTTCTACCCTCAGGGAATTCCAAACAACGACAGCGCCGACGACTATCAGGAGTGGGTTGACTCGGGCACGACGATGAGCTTGGGCGACTGGCGGCGCGACAATGTGAACCGCATGGTGCGTGCCGTCTATCAGATGATCCAGGAAACTCGTCCCGAGGTGCGCTTCGGTATCTCGCCTGCCGGCGTGGCCGCATCGTCGCCCACTGTGGCGGCAAAATATGGCGTGGAGCCATGCCCAGGCAGCGACTGGCAGTATAACGGCATCTTCAGCGACCCGCTGGCATGGTATGCCGACCAGAGCATCGACTACATGTCGCCGCAAGTGTATTGGCACATAGGACGCTCGGGGGCCGACTATGGTCTCATAACGCCGTGGTGGAACAAAGTGGCTAAGAAATTTGGCCGACACATGTATGTGTCGCACTCTATTTCAGAGCTTTCAATCAATAGCAAGGGAAGTGAGAATCCTGTGCCCGGAATGACCTCTACTGCCGACTTTGTCTATGACGAATTTGCTAACCAGGTTGAGCTCATGCGCACCACCAACGAGGATGGCGCCTGCGGCTCGATTTACTATTCGTGCAAATATCTCTATCGCATGGGCGCTCCCGAGTCGCTGGGGCAGTTCTTGGAGCGCACCACCTACACCCGCCCGGCTCTGCCGCCGGCCATGACGTGGAAGCCCGAGATGGATCTCGCCCCGGTGAGCAACCTCAACTATGCCGATGGCACACTCACTTGGGACGCCTATGAAGGCGTGCGCTACACGGTGTATGCGTTTCCCGAGACGATGTCGCACGACCGCTTCCACTGCGACGGTGAGTATCTGTTAGACATAAGCTATGTTAACAGCTACACACTGCCTGACAATCTCAAGCAGGGCTACCACTATGCCGTGTGTGTGTTCGACCGCGTGGGCTACGAGTATCAGCCGGCGATTTGGGGTGATGTCTATGAACCGCTCCCGGCTCCGGTGCTCACCGCGCCCGAGGATGGCGAGCAGCGTTTCTCGCCGTTCATGCTCGAGTGGGAGCCGGTGGATGGTGCCCAGGCCTACGTCGTGGAGGTGGCCACCGAGCCAACCTTTGCGCAGGTGCTGGAACGCATCACCACCACGCAGACCGCCGTTTCCACCCAGCAGATGAACCTCGAAAACGGTGTGAAGCATTACTGGCGGGTGATGTCGAGGGCACCCCAGCACACCGATGGCGTGAGCGCCGTGAACTCTTTTGTGCCCACTGTGCTTCTCATCACCGAGCCGACTAATGGCAGCAAGTTGCTTGAGATGCCGTTTACCGTGCGCTGGAACGTGCCCAACGATACCACCACGGCAACTGTCACCATCGCACGCGACGAGGCCCTCACTGCCGTGGTCATGACCAAGCGCCAGGCAGGCGGACAACTCACCATCGACGAGGGCTTGAACCCCGGCACTCGCTACTATATGAACGTGAGCCTCGACTACCTGGGTAACACCTTGGTATCGCCCACCACGACATTTACCACGCAGTTTGCAACACCACGCATCATTCATCCCGTGGAGGGAGGCATACTCTATGGCGACGAGTATATCACCGTGGAGCTGCAGAGCGAAGCATTGACCTATATTGTGGAAGTCTCTACATCGCCTACCACCTGGGGACGCACACGCTTCTTGCAGTCGATCACCGAGGGTGACCACTGCACCACCATGGCACGCGACATGAAGGTGGGCGGAAAGCTCATGGAGGACGGCCAGACCTATTATGCCCGCATGCGCATGACTTATCTCAACGAGAACAATGTGAACACATTCAGCGACTACAGCCCCGTGCTGCCCTTCGTCTATATGGCCGAGCATCAGAGTGCGCTCGCAGGCGACGTGGATGGCAGCGGCATCGTTGACGTCGATGACGTGAACGCTATGATTAACATCATCCTGGAAATGAAAACGGCAAGCGACTATCCCGGTGTCGCCGACCTCGATGGCAGTGGCATTGTTGACGTTGACGACGTGAATGCGCTCATCAACATAATTTTAGCAAACTGAACTGATGAAACTGAATAATTTGTTTTTTGCACTCGCAGCGGCTGTGATGCTGTGGAGCTGCACCTCGACCGAGGAGCATAAAATCATAAAGCCGCTGCCGGCTGGCTACTCGGCCGACAGCCTCACCGACTGCACGGTGCCGGCCGTGTTCAGCAGCGATGACTTTAATATGGATTCGTCGTCGCTCACAATGACCGTCTATAGCGAGGACTACTACGATGCCGTGGAGGTGAGCCAGATGCAAGCCGGCGACACGCTGGTGTTCCAAGACCGAAAGGTTGTGGTTGCCACTATCGACGACTCTGATGGCATCCTCACCATCAATGGCGGAATAGAGGAGGGCGGAGCCTACCTGTGTGGCGGTGAGGGCGGCACCTATCGCTCACTGCAGCTCGACGACCACCCGGTGTATTCGCGGCTGGGACGAGTCACACTGCCCGTGGCCGACGACCTCGTGATTATCGATTGCGGCGAGGATCCCGACACGCCGCAAGACACCATCACGACCGATGCCGGGCGATATCTGAAGCAGGCCACCGGATGGCGCCGCGACTTCTCCGAGCTCAACACCCGGGTGCTGATTGAGCATGGCGTGGTGACCCGTATTATCCGCCACTGGATTCCCTGACCCATGTTAGGAGTAAGGGTGAAGGACTAAGTGGGCTGACGCACGGCATTCTCATGCAGATTCTACAGATTGCAGAGATTAAACAGAGGATTTTTGACTGTAAGCAACATAAGAGACATAAGGGCTGGCGCCATGTTAAGTAGGCGAGGTAACCTCGACTGGAAGTCGAGCATTTGAGTAACCGGGGGTGTCGCTGCGCAGCGACACCCCCGGCAGCAAGCTCCCTCTCAGTGTACTCGCTGGAGGCG
>DGVT01000062.1:3818-5556 GCA_002395965.1 Porphyromonadaceae bacterium UBA4277 | reverse complement strand
AACCTGCGGATTTGCAATCCGCCACGCCGTGAGGGCTACCGAGGTGCCGTGCCGGCACGGGGATTGCAAATCCCCAGTTAAGCCCTGGCGGATTATAAATCCGCCAGAACTGGCAATGCTTGGCATTACCCTACGCCCCGCCACAATTCATAATTCTTAATTCATAATTAAAAAGCGTCAGCCCGCTCGTTTACTCGTTTACTTGTCTGCTTGTTTACTATTTACTGAGCAAGAATGATATTGATCAGCGCGTTCACGTCGTCAACATCCACCATGCCGTTGCCGTCGAGGTCGGCACTGCCCGGGTACTTGTCCTTATACTGGTCGAAGTTCAGAATGAGGTTAATCATCGCGTTCACATCATCCACATCCACCATAGCGCTGCCGTCCACATCGCCAGAAACCGTTGATGCTTTATCCACGTCATCAATAATACTGAGGAAGTCCTTCCATTGATCACATGAACGATATAATTCCACCGTTCCGCGCGGCACATGGAGCGTGCACACATCCTTAGACACTTCCAAAAACACAGAATTGCCCAATGCAATGTTTTCAGGATGTCGAATCTGGCTATAGATATTCCTCAGGCCGGTGCAAGACATGAAGGCTCCGTAGCCGATTGATGTGACGGAGTTGGGGATGGTGATGCTCGTCAGACCGCTACATGTATCGTATTTGCAACTTATTGTATGTCAGTTGATTTTGATCAAAACGGTAGAAAAGTGATTACACAGATTCTATAGATGGGAGAAAAAACGAAGATTTAACGTTTTTAACTTTTGCAAACCTCAAAATCGGCGTATCTGTGCATTTTTTGAAGGTGGTTCCTACAAAAGTACAAGACACATGCAATGAAAGACTCAAAAAACAGTCTGTCATTGGTACAAATATAAAAACAACTTGCGAAATAATTGCGCTGTACACATCAATTCAACCAGTTTTCTCGCATATAATGCCACCCAAAAATAAAATAACGAGCTATTTTCGGCACAAAACGGTTAAAGTATTCAAAAAGTATTAGCAAAAATATTGTTCTGCGACGATTTTTTCGTAACTTTGCAGCAAAATCAAAAGATATTATTATGCTGATTAGGATTGTAACGACGAATTTTAGGTCATATGGACAGGAAACGGAGTTCAATATGTTGCCGTCATCGAATGTCCGAAGAATGGACTGGCATGTCCACAGTCAGGGCCGTGGTGTCAATGTGTTGCGCACGGCGGTAATCTATGGTGCCAATGGTGCAGGAAAGTCTTGTTTGGTCAAGGCACTTGGTAGACTCCAGACAATGGTGGCAGTGGGCAGTCTGCCTCCCACGTCTTTCAGGGATGCCAACAAGTACAACGACCCGGAAATGCCAGTTACCATTGAAGTAGAATTTGGTACCGAGTCCGACCAGTATTCATACGGAGTAAGCTATCGTAGTACACTCTGCGTGGAGGAATGGCTGTATTCTACCATTAAGAAACCTGTTTGTGTGTTTGAGCGTAAGTATGATGTACAGACAGGCAAGACTAACATCAAATTGGCTGGCAACAAAAAGGACGAGGCAAAGAACAAGCTGTTGATTTCCCTTTTGGAAGATAATCTGCTGAAGGGTAACGAACTGATGCTGTCTAAACACGATGTTGTAAAGAACAGTCAGATGACAGATGCCTTTTTGTGGCTGACCACCAAGATGCACGTCATTTTCCCAGAAACTCGCTCAACCTCTATTTTCGACAACCGTTATTC
>DGVT01000062.1:2617-3653 GCA_002395965.1 Porphyromonadaceae bacterium UBA4277 | reverse complement strand
ATTTCCGAATGGCCCGAACTGGTGCAGGGCGTGGATGGCATTGTAAAAAGGCTCTCCCGTTCTCCCGAGGGCACGGAGGAGGTAATGATTGATACAGGTGCCTTCACTGTCAGTATGCGTCGTGAAGGCAACAAGTATTTTGTGCGCCGTGTCAAAGCCCTTCATAAGGTCAATGACAACCTCTATGACTTCGAGTTGAAGGAAGAGTCAGACGGCACTCAGCGTATTTTCGACTTCGTGCCGATGGTGCAGAATGTCAAGAGCGAGGCTTGCACATACGTCATTGACGAACTGGACCGTAGCCTGCATCCTACGCTTGTACGGACACTGGTTTCGCGTATTGTCACCGACAAGAACATGAAGGGTCAGCTAATTTTCACCACCCACGATGCAGGGCTGCTCGACGGAAAGGTATTCCGTAACGACGAGATTTGGTTTGCCGAGAAAGACCGAGAGACGCAGAGCACCCACCTATACACGCTCGACGAATTCAAGCCCCGTGCAGATTTGGATCTGGAGAAAGGCTACCTCAATGGTCGTTTCGGGGCTATTCCTTTCTTGGCACGTTTCAACGAATTAAATTGGGAGTGATATGGGATTCAAGGTTAGAGGCTATACGAGAGACGTCCCTCAGGAGAAAGTTCGCGACTATTCCCTGTTTGCCATTGCTACAGAGGGAACCGAGCGTGAGCCAGACTACTTCCGTCTATTTGACGGCATCGACCGTATCAAGGTTGACATCATTGAGCCAGAGATTTCAGACGAAGAAAACGCGCAAGAAAAGAGAAAGGCCTCTTCTCCGTCGAAGGTGTTGGAGAAGGTGAAAGCATATATTGCCGAGAACCAGTTGAGTGCCGACGATGGCGACTCGTTATGGTGTGTCATCGATGTTGACCGATGGCCACAAGAGCAGATAGAGGAACTTCATGCCTTCTGCGCCCAGAAGGACAACTGGCATCTGGTCATCAGCAATCCCAGCATTGAAATCTGGCTCCTGTATCACAAACGGGCAGACCTTTCAGACCTTGGTATTCAG
>DGVT01000062.1:0-2429 GCA_002395965.1 Porphyromonadaceae bacterium UBA4277 | reverse complement strand
GAGTTGCTACAGACGAAAGTCTATCTGTTGGGCCGTGCGCTCTACGACCGCATGGGCAAGGTACGTTTTGAGAAATTCGTGGCCTCGCTGCCCAGCATTGAGAAAGAAATCTTGAAACAGAGAAAACAATGATAGCAAACGAACAGTGATGATATAGAAATTCATTGACGTCTACAATGAGGAAATGGGATTTACCTTTCCAACTGAAATTGCATTAGATATAACAGAACTATGACGAAATTCTAATAGATAATTAAGATTCGATTAATATGGAATTAAATGCAGAAATATACACATACGAGCAGTTTTGCGTAGCACAACTCCTATGGGGCAAAAAAGGAGAGAATGATGTAAGAGTTCCAAATGAGCTTGAGGGATTCGCATTCCCTCCTGATTTATATGCACCTAATGGTATACTTGCTTTAGGTCTTGAAGGCAAAACAGTAATAGAAGTAAAAAAACTTCTTTCTTACGCAACAGTAAAAGAGATGAACGCTCTCTATGAGACTCATGGCACTAATTATAATGTATTGGTTGTGTATTTCAGCAAATCAATTTCAAGAGTTCCAGAAGAAATGAAGGAACAAGGGAAGACAATTAAATACATATCATTACTGGATTTAAAAAGGATATATAAGAAGAAATCAGAAATAAATAAAGAAGATTATTATGCTAAGAAGGCCAAAAAGAACGATTGGATAACAGATCGCAAAGAAACGATAAATAGAGCTCAGGAGGCCATTTCTCAAGGGAATTGCGTAATGTTCTTAGGTGCAGGTGTAAGCATGTCTGCCAAGTTGCCTTCCTGGAATGATTTGCTCAAAGGATTGATGGGCGAAGTAAAACAATTGAGAGTCTCAACCTTAGAGGCCTTCAAAGAATTGAACACCCATGTACTGGATGAATGCGGAGATTCATATTTAATCATGGCTCGCTATCTACAGACTGCCATTAAATTATATAATGACAAAACTGTGTTTTCTGAGTTAATTCAGAAGTATCTTTATAACGATAATAATACATCGGAACTTCTTACCCAATTAGCTCTCATAGTACAGCAGAAAAAAGTTAACGAGGTGATAACGTACAATTTTGATGACTTGCTGGAACAGAATTTAGAAAAACTGCAATTGAAAGATAGCATTGATTATACCTCAATATCAAAGGACGCAGAAATTAAAGGTCACAATACTCTGCCAATCTATCATGTACATGGAATTATACCCAAGGCGGGGCCTGTGGATACCGTCGTGTTTTCAGAAGAGGAATACCATAGTCGTTACTCAAATGCCTTTCATTGGTCTAATATTGAACAGCTTCATGCATTGTCAAGAATGCATTGCTTCTTTATTGGTCTATCCATGACCGATCCAAACCTGAGAAGACTACTTGATATTGCTAAAAAGATGAATGAGAATAATGGGGACTCTCATTTTGCCTTTCTTCGTAGAAAAAAGCTAGAAAAGTATTGTATATCGGATATAGAGCGGAGTTGTAAATATGTTCATGTGTCGGAATCACTGATAGATAAAAAGAAACAAAAGGAGATATATGACCTAAACTATACAGTTATTGAAAGGATTTTCATGGAACTTGGTGTTAGGGTGATTTGGTATGAAGAATTTGATGACCTACCTGAATTGGTAGCAGGGGTTTTTGGACTATCAAGATATAAAGGGCAAAGCGATGATTCACTTATAAAATTATGTGAAGTGAAGATTAAAGAAATACAAGATATTGAAGACAATCTGCCGAAGTTGAATGTAGCAACAATGACAATAATGGATGTGAGTGCATTCAAACAATATAACTCTACTCACGGCGAGGCGTATAGGAAGGATGTAGATGATGTAAAGGATATTCTCAATGAGCTGTCAAGTAGAATTACTATGAAGAAAATGCTTGAAAAGAATATGGATTTGCGTGACATACAGAACCGTGTTCCTAAGTTTAACGAGAACTTGTCTGGCTTCGGACAATTCTTTAGTGCTTGGTTTGAAGCCGTGAAGGCATTTTTTGAATGACGCAAATGAGTATATGAAATAAGACATATAAGAAACACATAAAAACTAAAGCTTCATAAATAGCGAAAATAATACTTTGTTTACCAACATAATAAAAGATGACAGCATTATGACACACCAACCAAATAAGCAATTCAACACCTACAAGGAGGGACTGGATTTGGAGTTCCTGGGGGAGTGTTGCACGTAGCCCAGGGAGGTGTTTGTCAAATCATAAGGCAACGCGATAATATGGAACAGAAATTCAATAATAACCGCTTGGATTTGCAGATACTTCGGGAGTTCTGCGAGCGAGAGGGTGAAAAGATTGCTTACCGCAAGGGTGACCAACTGGAGCGTGAGGGTGACCCTGCACGGTGGTTCGCTTTTGTCGCTGAAGGTTGTTTCAAATATGTAAAATATGGC
>DGVT01000054.1 GCA_002395965.1 Porphyromonadaceae bacterium UBA4277 | reverse complement strand
GACTTTCACGAAGACTGTGTGAACATCATCATGAAAGACCTCATTGCACTCATGCAGCCGCGCTACATCGAGGTCAAGGGCCTCTTTAATCCTCGCGGTGGCATATCGATAGTGCCATTTGCCAACTATGGCGATGCAGCACACCAGCAACTCGTGGCTACGCGCATGGCAGCACAATTAGGAACACTCTAAAACCTCACAAGATGAAAGATGCTGTAATTATAACATCGGGCGGCATGGATTCGACAACCATGCTCTATGAATACAAAGACGATATAGCCCTTGCAATCACATTCGACTACGGCTCGACCCAGAACGGGCGCGAACGTCAATGGGCCATTACACATTGCCAGCGCTTAGGCATACGCCACATTATCATTCATCTCGACTTCATGCAACGCTATTTTAAGAGTGCACTACTCGAGAGCCCCGACGCCATTCCCGACGGCAACTACAACGATGAAAACATGAAATCGACCGTGGTTCCTTTCCGCAATGGCATCATGCTGGCCATCGCATGCGGTATTGCCGAGAGCAATGGGCTAAAGCGTGTTATGATTGCCAATCATGCCGGCGACCACAGCATCTACCCCGACTGCCGGGCAGATTTCATCCATGCCATGTCGGCAGCCATGCAGAGCGGCACCTACGAGAACATCGAAGTATGGGCGCCCTACACAGGCATCGACAAGACAGAAATAGCTCGTCACGGTGCAGCACTGGGGCTCGACTACAGCGAAACGTATTCATGCTACAAAGGGGGCGAGCATCATTGTGGCACCTGCGGCACATGCCGCGAGAGGCGCATGGCACTAAAGGCAGCCGGCATCATCGACAAAACAGTCTATCTAAATAACAAATAATCAAAGGCTCAAAATCAGACAAAAGCACAAATCAACATTAATATTATATAGCATGAGCGATACAATAAATCAAATAGCGATATTGAATCTCTCGTAAAAGAAGTATTTGATTGATACTTGTCGATTTCAGAAGTGATATTCTAACAATTAACGAAAATCACGACTTATAGGAATACGTCAAAATAACTTCATGTTCTTGTGCTTTTGGAACTTTTGTACTTTCATTTTAATTAAAACGAAAACATGTATTACGTAAAGAGAACATTGGAAATTTCATCGTGTCATCAGCTCTATCTTGACTACGAGAGTAAATGTGAAAACCTGCATGGTCACAACTGGATGATTAACGTCTATTGCCGTGCTAAAGAGCTCGACAGCAATGGCATGGTGTGTGATTTCACCACGATTAAGCACCTCGTACACGGACACATCGACCACCGCAACCTGAACGAAGTGCTGCCTTTTAACCCCACTGCCGAGAACATTGCGCGCTGGATTGTAGATACAGTGCCCAACTGCTATCGCGCCGAGGTGTGGGAGTCTCGCGACAGTATGGCAGCATACGAACGTGACGAGTAAAGCGCCATTATGTATCGCATCAACGAGATATTCTACTCACTTCAGGGCGAAGGTTACCACACTGGCACGGCAAGTGTGTTTGTGCGCTTCAGCGGCTGTAACTTGCATTGTACATTTTGCGACACTCAGCACGAGAGCGGACAAATGATGTCGTTGCCTCAAATCATCGACCAGATTAACGACTACATCAATGCACCGCTTGTGGTTCTCACCGGCGGAGAGCCATCACTTTGGGTGGATGAGAGCCTGATAAAGGCAATAAAACAACTTACAGGCAAACGCATTGCCATAGAGACAAACGGCACGCATTCATTACCGCCAGGCATCGACTGGGTGACGTTATCGCCAAAAGGCGAGTTTGAAGGTGGCGATAGCCTGCCATGCTTGTTACGCTCATGTGACGAACTTAAAGTAGTATATACGGGGCAAGACCTGAATAAGTACAGCCACATCGATGCCAATCACCGGTTTCTGCAACCATGTTACTGCGATGATCCGGTGAAAAGGCAGGAAAACATCGACATGACTGTGAAAGCAGTCCTCTCCCACCCTGAGTGGAGGCTATCGCTTCAGACACACCGCGTGCTAAACATCAGATAGGCACCTTAGTCAACTTGAAAGAGTCATTGAAAGTCGTGACGTATAATGACGTGAATCAACCTCACCACAACATTCAAATTGAAATCAGCGTCCGACAAATGTTAATATCAGATGTAGGAAAGTGGAACAATTAGGGCGAGTGTGTATCAAAAGTCAATTTATTCAACTGGACTATGCAAGCAATTTAACTACTCGAAACTGCATTTAATCAGAATTACAATTCCATCACCGTTTTGAATGAGCCTGCAAAACGTCATGTTGCTAAAAAACGCTAAAAAACAGCAATACACTTGTGCACATTGCTCATTATGCGTAAATTCGCGTCGCAAATCAGACTAATTGATTTTACAACAAACTGTCGTCTCATGAAAATTAATAGCCGAGAGGCTACATTTACATAATTTTATATAATGTTACTACAAAAATGGATGAGAATTTAGAAAAGAAACCAAAGCGCCCTCGTATTGGCGAAGTTAACCCTGCCTTTGAAGATAACAATGCCGAAGGTGCACGCTACGAAAAAGTAGAGTCTGCTTCGCAGGGAGAGGAGATGAAAGAATCACCTGAATATCAACATCAGGGAGGTTATCAGCCCCGAGGAGGCTACCAGCGCGGCTACAACCAGCAACGCGGAGGTTATCAGCAGCGTGGCTACAACCAGCAGCGCGGAGGCTATCAGCAGCGTGGCTACAACCAGCAGCGCGGAGGCTATCAGCAACGTGGCTATCAGCAAGGAGGATACCAGCAAGGTGGATACCAGCAAGGTGGATACCAGCGTGGCTACCAGCAAGGAGGGTATAATCAGCGCTATCAGCAACGCGATTACAATAATGAAGCATCTAATGAGACCGACAACAACATGGTAAGCCACAACCCCGACGAACAGATGCAGCATGGCTACAACCAGCAGCGTCATGGAGGCTATCAGCAGCGTGGCTACAACCAGCGCGGAGGCTACCAGCAGCGTGGCTTCAACCACCGTGGAGGTTACCAGCAGCGTGGCTATCAGCAGCGAGGTGGTTTCCAACAGGGTGGCTATCAGCAAGGAGGCTACCAGCAGCGTCGTCCCAAACGTAATGCAGGGCCACGTCCCCAGATGCGGTTCACACCACGACCTCAGCCAGTGGAATATGAAGAGGTAGCAATCGATCCTAATGCTCAAATCAGGTTGAACAAATATATGGCCAATGCAGGTCTGTGCTCACGTCGCGAAGCCGACGAGCTCATCACTGCCGGCAAGGTGAAAGTGAATGGTGAAGTGATTACCGAACTCGGTTTCAAGGTCACACCACAAGACACCATCGAATACAACGACCAAATTGTCACTGCCGAGAAGAAATGCTACATCCTGCTCAACAAGCCCAAAGACTGTGTCACCACAAGCGACGACCCCAATGGCCGAAAGACAGTGATGGATCTCGTGAAGGGTGCCTGCAACGAGCGCATCTACCCGGTGGGACGACTTGACCGCAACACTACCGGCGTGCTCCTGCTCACCAACGATGGCGACCTGGCTTCAAAGCTCACCCACCCCAAGTATGTAAAAAAGAAAATATACCACGTGTGGACCGACAAGCCTATCAGCGAAGAAGACATGCAACGCATTGCCGACGGCATTGAACTTGACGACGGACCCATCCATGCCGACGCTGTGAGCTATGTGAGCACTACCGACCGCAAGCAGGCCGGCATCGAAATACACTCGGGACGAAACCGTGTTGTGCGTCGCATCTTTGAGTCACTGGGCTACCATGTGGTGAAGCTCGACCGTGTTTATTTTGCCGGGCTAACAAAGAAAAACCTCACACGAGGTCGCTGGCGCTACCTCACCCAGGAAGAAGTAAACTTCCTCAAACAGGGCTCATTTGAATAATTCATAAAATTAAAGATTAACGATGATTTTCAATTAGCACTTTACAATTATCAAACAATCTTTAATAACGTAGTTAGCAAGGCATTACTTGCACAAAACAAATAATTAAAAATGAAACGGACAAAAATTGTTGACATACTTTCTTGCAACGCATTAGTAGGGCAACAAGTGTGTGTTAAAGGCTGGGTGCGCACCCGCCGAGGCAACAAGCAGGTGCAGTTTATTGCTCTTAATGATGGTTCTACAATAAAGAACGTTCAAATTGTAGCAGATACCGAGAAGATTGATGCCGACACGCTTAAGGACATCACCACCGGTGCTTGCATTTGCGCTATAGGAAAACTCGTTGAGAGTCAGGGACAAGGTCAGAGCGTAGAAATTCAGTGCGACAGCATCGAAATATACGGACTGTGCCCCAACGACTACCCCATGCAGAAGAAAGGGCAGACGTTTGAATACATGCGCAAGCACGCCCACATGCGCCTGCGCACCAACACATTTGGTGCCGTGTTCCGCATCCGTCACCACATGGCAATGGCCATTCACACCTATTTCCATGAGCATGGTTTCTTCTATTTCCACACGCCGCTCATTACGGCCAGCGACTGTGAAGGTGCTGGAAACATGTTCCAGGTTACGACCAAGAACCTCTACGACCTCAAGAAGGACGATCAGGGTAAAATAAAATATGACGACGATTTCTTCGGACAGCAAACATCGCTCACCGTATCAGGACAGCTCGAAGGTGAACTGGGAGCTACTGCCCTGGGAGCAATCTACACCTTCGGCCCAACTTTCCGCGCCGAAAACAGTAACACACCCAGGCATCTGGCAGAGTTCTGGATGGTAGAGCCTGAAGTCGCATTCCTCGACCAGGAAGGGCTTATGGACCTTGAAGAAGACTTCATCAAGTACTGCGTGCGCTGGGCTCTCGACCACTGCAAAGACGACTTGGAATTCCTCAACAAGATGATTGACAACACACTCATTGAGCGTCTTGAGGGTGTACTCAAGGAGACATTCGTTCGCCTACCTTATACTAAGGGTATTGAAATCCTGCAAGATGCTATCAAGAAAGGTGTGAAATTTGAGTTCCCGTGCAACTGGGGCGACGACCTGGCATCGGAACACGAGCGCTATCTTGTTGAAGAGCACTTCAAGAAGCCGGTTATCATGACCGACTATCCGAGCAAAATCAAAGCATTCTATATGAAGCAAAATCAAGCCACACCGCAAGGAGGCTCGATAGGGTATCAAAACACCGAAGCTCCTGAACCCACCATGCAGGGAACCGATGTGTTGTTCCCGCAGATTGGCGAAATCATCGGCGGCTCGGTGCGTGAAGAGAGCTACGACAAGCTTCTTGCCGAAATCGAGCAGCGCAACATCCCCATGAAGGACATGTGGTGGTATCTCGACACGCGCAAGTATGGCACTTGCCCGCACGCAGGTTTCGGACTTGGCTTTGAGCGTCTCATCCTGTTTGTTACCGGTATGGCAAACATTCGCGACGTCATCCCGTTCCCGCGCACGCCAAACAATGCCGAGTTCTAAAATCAACTATATCTGATAATTTGAGAGAGTGTGTAATAATACGCACTCTCTTTTTCATTCAACTGTTGACTGGGAGGCAAACCACCCCTTAACACATTGCGTAAAATATTGCTCGGTGATTTCACTCTCAATCAGTGCACTGCATGGTATCATGACATAGTTAAAGCGGCGCACCTTGAGATGAAGATAAAACGCGTTGCGGTCGCGAGTAATGCTTGAAATATCATTCCAACTGATGCTACGGTCACGCATTCGAGCATCGGCAAACGACATGTGCACACCATCGCCGTCGATGTGCATGGTTTTCTCCATGAGCGACCACCGCACTTCGAGCGTGAGCGCATAGTTGATGTAGATGAGTACCATGATCATGGGAAACACCATAAACAATAATATCAACCCCACTATCGCCCAACGCACATCGGCAGTGCATATCGCCGTGGCACCTGCAGCAAGCAATGGCAGTGCGAACCACATCCAGTTCCGGCCGAAAAACATTCGCAACATTGGGCGCACATACTGTCCCGCCTCAACCCTAAAAGGGCCTATTGTGACCGAAACCGGCAACTTTGTTTCAGACATAAACCTACTTTAGTCTAATACGGTAAATTACGCCTTCGATGAGCGAGCAATACACATCTCCGGTAGTCGCATCCACCTCAAATCCATTCACTTCGCTTGAGCCCATCTTGTAGGTGAATATTTTCTGGTGGGTCACTGCATCAAACACTGTGAGCATGCCGCGCCGCGATCCCAAGAACACCTTTCCCTTGTGCTCAAGCACTATGCATGGCGCATGCTCATAGCCAAAGCCGGCATCTGCTTTCCACAACTGTTCATAGCCAGTACCGGTAGTGCTCATTGCCACCAGTTCGCCGTCCATCGTCTTGGCATAGGCTATGCGTCCGTCGGCACTGCGGCCAAGGCTCTCGCGCACCTTGTTTTCGTTCTTCACGCGCCACAACTGCGTGCCCGTTTTTCTATCAAGGGCAGTGGTAACCCGATCGGGAGCCACAATCACCACCTTGTCGGCTGTCACCACAGGCACCACGTTGCCGGGGCTGAAAAGATTACTGGGATTTCCATTATTCCACTTCCAACGTAGTTTGCCAGTTTTCTTATCGAGCAATCGCAGGTGAGTATCCCAAGCTCCAAACACCACATCATTTCCATCCACCACTGGTGATGCTTGGCAGTAGTTATTAATACTATCATAATGCCACAGCAGGCTATGGCGCTTCACATCCCATGCCTGGAATGTCTTATACCCCCCTTGATAGAGAATATTACCCACCACTACCCCATCGGCCACATACGGTCCGGTCGAGCGGTGTTCAAACTCGGGCTTTCCCGTCAGCTTGTCAAGCCACACAAGACGCTTGTCGGCGGTAGGCACAATCACAGCATCACGAGCCACGGCCACACGCGAAAACAACATTGCTCCTGTCTTATACTGCCACCGCACACACAGTGTTGCCTTATCCAAAGCCTTTACATAACCCAGCGAATTGCCAAAGTAGATATTCTTATCGTCAATGCCGAGGCGAGTGAAAATCGAAGCATCGTCGGCCATGATTTTCTCCACCACAAAGCCAGCCGGCACTTCTCCGCCGATAGTCGTGCGGGCAGCATCATAGTAGTCAAGATTGATCTTATAAGCGTATTTTAATTCAGGTTCGGCACCTATCACCTTATTATATATGTGAATCCACATTTTTTCCAAGTCCACGTCAAGCAACGTATAGCCATAGTTCCCGTTGCGCATATCAAGTGCCCTGACCATCACGCCACTGATGCCGCACGTCTCATATTGTTTCCAGGCATGGTAATGGCCGCTTTGGTGAGTAATCACAGGGTATTTTTTGAGTATGTCCACATAGTCCATATAATTATCCAAATCGTCAAGCAGAGGGTAGTGATTGACGCTGAGAACTTTCTTGCCGGGCTTAACGCGCTCACGCAGGGTGCGGTCGAGCCAGATTAAGTCTTCTTGTTTAATGTGGCCGTCGCCCATTTTCATAAACGGGCCACAGTTCATGCCCACTACCACCAGGTCGCCCACCTCGGCAACAAAGCGGTCGCTACCCCACAGGTCGTTAAACGTTTTGCACGCGCTTTGGCTCCAGTTGTTCTCATGATTGCCGGGAATCACATACAGTGGCTTGGTGATGCCATCGAGTATGGCCTTAACATTGTGCAACTGCACATCGCTGCCCTCGTTGGTCAAGTCGCCGGTCATGAGCACCGCGTCGGCATCGCCGGCATTGATTTCGGCCACGGCCTCACGCAGCTTGCCCTCATTGGCATTGCCAGGCGACACATGCACATCACTCAAGATGGCAAAGCGCTGGGCAAATGCGCCAAGCACTGACGTCATCGCAATAAGGCAGAACACACAACGTCTCAATAATCGATTATCGTCCATTTGCTTTTGTTTATGGTTTTCATGCAAAGTTACACAATTATCGCATAATTTGTAGTAATTTTGCGATGAATAATTCCATTGCAAGCCATGACGAGCTATCTTCAAGTTGAGAATTTGACCAAATCGTTTGGTGCCGACGTCTTGTTCAGCGGCATAACTTTTGGCATAAACGAAGGTGAGAAAATAGGGTTAATAGCAAAAAACGGTATGGGAAAGACAACGCTTCTCACCATACTGGCAGGCGACGACACACCCGACAGCGGAACGGTGATATACCGTAACGACCTGCGAGTGGGCTACCTGCCGCAAAGCCCCGTTTTCCCTAATTCCCAAACGGTTATCGACACTTGCTTGGCTGGTCACGACAAGCTGTCGATGGCAGTGAGAGCCTACGAGCAGGCGCTGGCAATCAGCGACAGCGAGGCAATGACTGCCGCCATTCAAGAGATGGACAATGCCTCGGCATGGGACTACGAAGACCGCTTCAAGCAGATTCTCACCATGCTCAAGATCGACGACTTCAACCAGCCCATAGCACAGCTCTCGGGCGGACAGGTAAAGCGCGTGGCATTGGCCAAGATTCTCATTAACGAGCCGCAATTCCTCATTCTCGATGAGCCCACCAATCACCTCGACATCGACATGATTGAGTGGCTCGAAGCCTATCTCAAGCGCGGAACTATGAGTCTGCTCATGGTCACGCACGACCGCTACTTCCTCGACAACATCTGCAACAAAATCATTGAGATAGACCAACAAAGCCTTTTCTCCTACGAAGGCAACTACCAGTATTACCTTGAAAAGCGGGCCGAGCGCATCAATGCCCAGAACGTGGCCATTGAGCGCGCACGCAACCTGCTGCGCACCGAGCTCGACTGGATGCGCCGCCAGCCACAGGCACGGGCACACAAGGCGCAATATCGCATCGATGCGTTCTACGACCTGCGCGAGCGGGCTTCGCAGCGCATCGTCAACCGTGATGTGGAGCTTAATGTGGGGGCTTCCTACATTGGCAACAAGATTTTCACTGCACACGGCGTGAGCAAGCGTTTCGGCAACAAGGTGATTCTCGACGGCTTAGAATACACATTCGCACGCTACGAAAAGTTAGGCATTGTGGGAGAAAACGGCGTGGGAAAGACCACGTTCATCAAGCTGCTGTTAGGAGTGGTAAAACCCGACGAGGGCTATTTTGAAATCGGCGAGACTGTGCGCTTCGGTTACTACAGCCAGGACGGCATCAGCTTCCGTGAAGACAAGCGCGTCATAGATGCTGCACGCGACATCGCCGAGGTGGTCTATTTTGATGAGAAAAACAACTATACCGCTTCACAGTTCCTTAACCTATTCCTGTTCAACGCACGCGACCAGCAGAAGCTCATCGCCAAGCTCAGCGGTGGCGAGCGGCGGCGCCTCTACCTTGCCACGGTGCTGATGAGGAAACCTAATTTCCTGATTCTTGACGAGCCCACCAACGACCTCGACATCCAGACGCTTGCCGTGCTCGAAGACTACCTGGCACACTTCAAGGGCTGCGTGATTATCGTGAGCCACGACCGCTATTTCATGGATCGCACGGTAGATCACACTTGGGTCTTCATGGGCGATGGCGTGATAAAAGATTTTCCGGGCAACTATAGCGAGTACCGCGCCTGGAAAGAAGCCCACCAGCGCCAGCAGACTCAACTCCAATCGGCCAAGGTGCGCCAAGCAGCCGCGCAGCCACGCAGCACGCGCGATAATAGTGCTCGCCTCACTTATAAAGAGAAAAAGGAACTGGAACAAATCACTGCCGAGCTGCGGCTTCTCGAGGCCGAAAAAGCCGACCTGGAGACAGCATTCTCAAGCGGCGAAGCCATAGATGATGCAGCTGCTATGGCGACGCGCTACGAGCAGGTGAAAGACCGTCTCGACGAACTGGAGCTCCGCTGGCTCGAACTCAGCGAGAAAACATAACTAAGTAATAAGAGTTAAGTCGGCTCGCACACGCCATTCTAATACAGATTCTACAGATTACACAGATTTTTTTTGACTATAAGTAACATAAGTTTCATA
>DGVT01000022.1:5480-15935 GCA_002395965.1 Porphyromonadaceae bacterium UBA4277 | reverse complement strand
GTGGGTGTGTCATAATTCAGAAAAAGCGTTGAAAACGCAGGCGCATCGAAGATGCGACCATTTCTTTAACACCATGCAAGCAACATCGAAGATGTGCGCAGCTTGGTGAGAGACAGCGACTTAAAAGGTGCTTCGAAGATGCACTATATCAGTGACGTAATCTCAAAATTCAATCAAAGCCTTATGAAATAGAATTATGACACATCCCCTTCATTTGGATTGCTCTCGGCAACAAATTTGGTCAACACTGTGGACCCAATTGATGAGTTGCAATAAGTCTTGAAAAAGAACCTTTTTGCTTGAACTGGTAAGAATCAGAAAACAGCTGAAACCATTTCTTTACCTAATTTATGTATGTGGGTAAGGATTGCTTGCTCACGCTCATCCGAGGGCTTTTTGAAGCCATTTATATAGTTTCTGAGCAAAGAAGGGTTTATGCCTAATGATCTGGCAAATTCCGCGACGTTAATTTCTTTGTGAGTAAGGAAAAATTTCTGCAACGCTGTCGGTTCAGCATCATCATATTTGAAACTCTCGAAACTTATATCTTCGTCAATGTTGCGCCAATGTATGCCGCCAAGGCCTATGCGGAAATCGTTGCGTTGCTCATCGGTTGCGGCATTTAATCGTGGATACCATAACAAAGACTGGCGAAGAACTTCTCCGTTCTCGTCCTTCCCGTAAATATAATCGGCATCAAACCATATTTCAACAATTTTCATTTTCTTGCCCTCCTCATTTGTTAAAATGTTCATTCCAACGGTTGATAATAATATCAACATTTTCGTCAATAACTGCCTTAATTTTCTTATAGTCAGAAGCCTTGATTTTTGCCTTTTCGCGCAAGACAAATTGACCGTCTATAAGGTCAAAAAAAGACGTGACCGATAAATTGGAATTTTAGTAACAATCAATGACTGAAACGTCTTCCATTCCATTTAAGTACCTTCCGTCTGGAGGTGCCGTCGTCATTCCATTTAGTGACAACGATGTCCTTGCCGACACGCGGCAGCTCGTATGTGCAACTGTAATCGATTTCAAACCCTGGAGGGTCGCAAGCCACCATGCGTTTCGTTGCATTATTGTAACGATAGAAACACATGTTGGTCGTTTCGGTCACACTTGGCTTGCCCTCGGTAAAGCTTGCCATGTCGTTAAAGGCGATGAGCTTGTGTTTTCCGTCGGCCTCGTTCCAGTAACACACTTCCAACCTGAAGATATGGTCATAATCGTCATTGCTGCGTTCAAAAACGATGTAACCGTTTTTTGTGTCGATAGTCAACTTCTCGTTTTCCTCCTGCGGCAGGCCTTTGCTGTGGCGGGTCATGGCATCCTGTAACGCTCGCCATGGGCGGTCGCCACTTTCGTCCTCATCTTCGTAGTTCAACGACGGAAATGCTGCCCATGTTAAATCGGCGACGGTGGGCCTGGAACCTTTATAGTTCACTTTAATCCCGTTCTGGGCCATCATCGACAGTGCAAGGCAAGCAACAATAATTGCTAATGCTATTCTTCTCATAATGTATAGTTTTTGTTAAATATATAAATATCGCTATAATTCCACCGCAAGATACTTCAAATATCGCAACCACACGATATTTTTCAGCAGAAATCGCTCACAAGCGGCGAGTTTTACTTGAATTGGTAGGGGGGGCAGAAGCCGGCTGCAGTCATTTTATTTCCTTGTGTGTTAGGTTCCATTCCATAACTTTGTCGGTTCAGCATCATCTTATTAGAAGCTCTCAAAACCTATTAGTGCAAGCGGCACATGCACTAATTGGCCATTTTGGGGTAATTTGGCGAGTGCTACTTGCAAAATTGAAGTCACGAGGCGATTAGGCTTGCGTCTCTTTTTTGCTGATTGATAAATATTTCGTACATTTGCAGGCGAAAACTTATGAACATGTAATTCTACCGGCATTTTCCCATGTCACCTTTTCAAGTGATATAAAAGGGAAACAGCATGTTATCGGAGCCTTGCATCAACTTGCTGAATTGCAGTTCAAGATTGAGTTTTGTATATTGATAATTATGATTAGTATGAAAATGAAATTTTCAAAGATACTATTAGTAGTGTTACTTGCCGGGATTGCTATGTCGCTCAATGCCCAGATCACGTCGGGGCGCAGCAAGGAAGAGTTCAATGCCGACAGCATAGCACGCGACTTCGACAAGCGCCCCTACTTCGGCCTGTATAAGGACAACTACTTTGTGGCCGGCACCGCACTCAATCAAAAACCTACCGAATTTAACAGCGATGTCAAGTTCCAGATCAGCTTCAGCCAGCGTCTCACTAAGAGTGTGCTGCCATGGCACAGCCATCTGTTTTTGTTTTATTCGCAAAAGGCCATGTGGAACGTTTTTGAGGAGTCGCTTCCGTTTCACGACTTGAACTTCAACCCCGGTATCGGAGTGTCGAAGCTATTAATCTCTCGCGACAAGCTTATCGGCAAAGTCACACTGCTGCTCGAGCACGAGTCAAACGGTCGCGACGGTGAGGCTTCGCGCAGCTGGAACAAGGTGTCGCTCAGCGGGTCGATATACCTGGGTCCACAGCTCATGATCCACGGCAAATACTGGATTCCCATCATCGACGGGCAGCAGAACAAAGACATCCTCAAGTACAGCGGCATTTATCAGGCCGGCATGCAGTTTATCTCCCACAACAAGCGCTGGGTGATAGATGCCACGCTTGTCAAGCGCAAAGGCTGGAACCTGAGTTTCAACACGATAGTGAATGTTGGCTTCCGTCTGAGCCGCCGCGACAATCAGTTCTTGATGCTGCATTTCTACGACGGCTATGGCGAGAACCTTCTGGACTATAACAAGTATCACTGCCGCCTGCGCCTGGGACTGCTCATCAGGCCGTCGTTCTTCAGCGACTTCTGACCCCCTGCCACACTGGTGGCATGCCGCCACAGCACCCGGTGCTCAAATCTTGTGCGCTATGGCATTCAGCCTTCTTGCCCACCTCGATGTGTGCAGTGAAGGTGCTGTAGATATTACTGTTTGAGTTCAAATCCCACTTTCACATCGGTGTAGTTGCTACTCAGGAATGCTATAGCCTTGAGCGTGTCATTGCCACTGAAGCCACTCACCCAGCGCAATATGGTGAGCAGCTGGTCGGTGTCGAAGAGCAAGTGCAGGCGCTTGCCGTCGCGCATCACTTGCGAGCGCAACGATATGCCGTGCCACTTGAGCGTGAGGCGTTCGCTACCGGGGTCGTAGGTGTAGTTACCACCCACGTTTGCACCTATTAATGTCATGCGCCACTGACCATCGGGGGTGAGCTCGAAGGAGTTCCAGCGCTTTTTGATTTTCAGTTTATCAAAAGCCTTCTTGAGCTTACTCTTGAGTTTACTCTTTGCCAGTGGCTTCCCGAGTTTGCCCACCAAGCTTGTTCCCTGCGCTTGCACCGACGGTCCACTGTAATGCCACGTGCCGGCCACAGCACGATTGGCGGCAGCAAGCCGGGCAGCCGACAGCTCATCATCGCTGAGTGCAATAGTGTCGTAGGGTTCGTAAACGTCTTGTGCACGCATGCCAACCTGCACAAGAAGCATTAAAGCAAGAAATAAAATCTGTGCCCTCATATATTATATATAATATTGTGGTTTAGTACCTAAACCGGTTTAGGGCGGCTAAATTACTATTTCTGCGTCTTAAATCCAAATTTTTTGGTCGGTGTTAATCACCGATTGGTCGTAGAAATCCAAGCCATAGTCGATAAGTGAGCCTGTAAGACCTAAAAATGATTAAACTCCCACGCTTTTCCGTTGTCAAAAAGACAAACAAACGAGATTTATTACTAACTTTGTGACACATATAAAAAACGAAGCGCTATGAAGACTACAAGAAACATGATGATGAGCCTCTTGCTCGCGGGAAGCATGGTCCTGGGTGCTTCCATCGCCTCGGCACAAACGATGTCGGGTCGTCAAAGACCAACCACCAGCAGTTCAAGTTCGGCCTCACGGTCGTCGAGTAATAGCCGCAGTGTCTCTTCTCAGAGCACCGTGCGCACAGCCACTCCGCAACGCAAAGCCAGCGAGCCAGCAGCCAGCGTTCAGCGTTCGAGTAGCGGGTCAAGCCGTGTGAGCTCATCGGTCACACGCAGCACCACAAGCCGCCCGGCTACGACAACCGCCCGCCCGGCTACAAGAGCAACCGACGTCGGCAGCCGTCCCAGCACGGTGACAGCACGTCCTTCGACCGGCACAGCGACCACCAGCCGTCCGGCTACGGTCACCGCCCGCCCCGACACGCGCACCGTGACTCCATCGACCGGCTCGACAGCCCGTCCGGCAACCACCACTCGGTCTGCCACAGCAACTACCCCGCGCAGTGCCACATTCTCGCGTCAGACTATAGGCAATGAAACACGCATGGGCAGCAACGACAGCAAGCGCAACGAGGCAGTCACCACCGGCAGCCTGCGCAACCGGCGCCCTGTGACCGACGGCAACAACAATGGCAACACCTACCCCGGCAAGAACGGTAACGACAAGCCCGGCGGCAACGTGAAGCCCGGCAATGGCAAGGACAATCGCGGTAACTACACCGATAATCGCGGTAACTATTCCGATAACCATGGGAATCATCGTGGCGGAAACCGCCCACCTGTGGCAAGGCCCGAGAACAATCCCTATCGCGACCACTTCCGCGACAATCACAGGCACAACAACTGGAGCCGCCCACTGCCTCCTCCTGTAAGGCCCTACCGCCCCGCTCCATTGCACTACTACCGCCCCGTGATCCCCGCTCACTATCGCCCCTATGCAGGAGCACCGGTGATCGACCGCATCCTCGGCATCAGTTTCGGATCGCTCTTTAACGTATCGCTCAACTATCTGTACACCAACAACTATTATATCGACGGCTATGACAGCGACATCATCTATCTGCGCGACGTGCGCATGCTTAACCTGCTCTGGCCCGATGTGATGCTCTGCTACGATAGTTATGGACGACTGGCCAACGCACAGTTTGTGATCTCTACCGGCTATGCCGACCGCAGCCGCTACAACCGCCTCTACCACGACCTGAGTGCAGTGTATGGTCCTCCCATCAGCGTGGATGCTGCAGGAGCCACATGGTTCGGAGGCAACACAACAGGCTATGTCACACTCAGTGCAGCCATGACAGGAGCACGGTTCTACACCACCCTCTCGGTGGGCTACTAAAGAAAAACAGTTACAGGTTAAACAATCACAATTTTGAGGGTTGCACCCAGTTGGGCGCAACTCTCTTTTTCATATTCAGGGACTAAGAAAAACTATTTCGATTTTCTTTATTGACCGGGCGTAAAAATCGCGATTTTTATGTACCTTTGCGCTATCAAATAAAAATCATCAACTGTGAGCAATGAACGGTACAGGCAAACTATACTTTAGATATGGCACTATGGGCTCGGCCAAGACGGCACTGCTGCTGACGCAAGCCTACAACTTTGAGGAACGCGGCATGCAATACATGTGCATGAAACCCATCATCGACGACCGCGAGAACGACAACGTGATTCGCTCGCGCATAGGCATAGAGCGCAAGTGTGAGTGGATTTACCCCGACAGCGACCTTTATGCCACCATCAAGGAGCTATATGAGCGCACACTGGTGGTGAAAGACTGGATCCTGATTGACGAGTCGCAGTTTCTCACCGAGCAGCAGGTAGATCAGCTGGCACGCATCGTGGATGACTATGGCACCAATGTGGTGTGCTACGGTCTGCGCACCGACTTCCAGTCGCACATGTTTGAAGGCAGCCGGCGGCTTTTTGAACTGGCCGACAGCATCGATGAGATAAAATCGACGTGCTCGTGTGGGCGCAAGACAATCATTAACGCCCGCATCGACTCCACCGGCCAAATCGTGACCGACGGAGCACAAGTGGAGATTGGCGGCGACGACAAGTATGTGGCCCTGTGCCGACGCTGCTGGCGCAACCGCCGCATCGAGAGCGCCAGCCGCAACACACTCAAGTTTGACTGACGCTACAGCCCTATTTCTTCTTCGTGCCGGTGAACTTGAACAAAATCCAGTTCACTACCGTAAGCACAATGCTGAATAGCATCGCGTTCCAGAAGCCATCCACCTTCATGTGGCTCGTGAACCATGCACACAGCAGCACCATCAGGGCATTTATCACCAGGCTGAACAACCCCAGGGTGAGAATGTTAAGCGGAAGCGAGAAGAGCTTCACCACCGGACGGATGAAGGTGTTAACCAGTCCCATGATGACAGCAACAAGCAGTGTTGCCCACCAGGGCGAAATCGTGACGCCGGGCAGAAGCCACGCTGTGATGCCCACGGCAACGGCCGAGATTATGAGTCGGACAATCATTTTTTTACTAATAATGTTTTGTGATTAATAATACACCACAAAATTAATTGTTTTTTCTTACGCAATTATAAAAATGGCGATAAAATTCCCATTATTTCAAAGGAATTGAGTAATTTCGCGCAAAAAAACGAAGAGGAACGAATTATGGCATTAACCAACAAGGAAATACTACTTCACGCCCGCGACTATGTGATGATCGTGTTCGGCCTGTTTTGCTACTGTCTTGGCTACTCGGCCTTCCTGCTGCCTGAGCAGGTGGTGACCGGCGGCGTGATAGGTTTGGCATCGGTGTTTCACTTTGCACTTGGCTGGAACGTAGCCGTGGTGAACTACGGCATCAACATCATCCTGCTGGTGCTGGCCTTCCGCATCGTGGGCAAGCAATTTGTGCTGCGCACGATTTTCGGGGCCACAGTGGCCAGTGTGCTGCTCTATTTCATGGTTCCTTTGTTTCCGGCTCCGCTCGTGGCTCAGCAGCCCTTCATGAACGTCATCATCGGCTCGACGCTTTGCGGCCTGGGACTGGCCATCACATTCACACACAACGGCAGTAGCGGCGGCACCGACATCGTGGCTGCCATGGTGTCGAAGTATAGCAACATCTCGTTTGGACGCATGATGCTCTATTGCGACGTGTGCATCATCGGGTCGTCCTACTTCCTGTTTCACGGGGTGGAGAAGGTGGTGTATGGTCTCATCTTCATGATCATCTACTCTATTGTGGCCGACATGGTTATCAACAACAACCGGCAGGCAGTGCAGTTCTTGATTTTCAGCGAGAAGTGGGAAGAGATAGCCGACCACATCACGCAAGAGGCTCACCGCGGGTGCACCGTGCTCGACGGCGTGGGCTGGTACACCAAGCACGAGGTGAAGATCCTGCTGCTGATGTGCCGCAAGTATGAATCGACCCACATTTTCCGCATCGTGAAAATGATCGACCCGGCAGCCTTCGTGTCGCAGTCCAACACCAATGGAGTGTATGGCATCGGGTTTGACAAAGTAAAGGTGCGCCTAAAGAAAAGCGACATAGCGCGAGAAGCGTCGATGCCCGAGGACACTCCATCACCCCACTCCACCGAATAATGAGAGCACTGCTGACTGCCATAGCATTACTGGCTTCTACATCCATGATAGTGGTCGAAGCCCGCCCACCATTGCCCATGGCATTCGGAGTGAGCTACAACTATGCCTTCAAGAATGGCCAACACGGCTGGGCAGCCAAGCTGCAGGCCGACCTGGGCAGCCGCTTCAGGCTTGAGCCGGAAATGATGTACTTTTCAAAAAGCAACGGCGTAACCACCTTGAACCTGAGCCTGAACCTACACTGGCGCAAACAGCTATTCAGCAGGTTTGGCATCTACCCCATCGTGGGAGTGAACTACTCGCACTGGGGCTATGACGGGCCTAATGCCAGCCGGTGGGGAGCCAACATAGGCTGCGGAGCAGAGTATCGCATTGCACGAGCATTGTCGGGCTTCACCGAGACAAGGCTGCAATTCGTTTCACACGAGACCCAACCCATGGTGGGTGTCGGCCTGAAGTACCACTTCTGAAACACCGACCGCACATTTCATTACAATAGAAACATAATAAAATAACAACAAATATGAAACGATTATTTATTGTGGCATTAATTGCCATTGCTGCAACAATATCGGCCTCGGCCAAAGTTGGCGAAATGTCGGCCGCAATGCAGTTCAGTTATGCCTCCAAGAACTCAATGATAGGCCTTGGGGTAAACTACCAGATTGAAGTGGTGCGAAACCTGCGCGTGGAGCCGGAGTTTATCTACTACTTCGAGAACAAGCACTTGAGCGACTACAACCTCAACCTGAACCTCCACTATCTCATCCCCTCCTACAGCAGCGCGAGGATTTACCCTATGGCCGGATTCTCCTATGTTAACTTCAAGCAGACCGGCACCCTTACCACAACACACACCAACCGCTTTGGTGCTAACGTGGGCCTGGGATTTGAATACCTCGTCAACAACCACTTCAAGTTCTATGTTGAGCAACGTTTCCACATCATTAAGGAATGGAACGAGAGCGTGACAGCATTAGGACTGAAGTATATATTCTAACCCTATAACATGAATGCTGCGATGAAACGATTGAAAAAATTCGGACTGGCAATGATTTCGACAATAGCCCTGGCCGTCGGTTTCACCTCGTGCACCAACTATTATGGTTACACCTATGAAGACGACGAATGGAGCAACAGCGACTACAACAGCGAGAACCTGCTGCTCAATGGCGAAGTGGAAATTGACGACTTTGACCGGTAGCATCGGCTAAGCACTATTCCAATTAGCTGTTTATATAGGTCAATTTTTCCACAAGGCTGTTATGGTCAAAAAATAATTATTATCTTTGCAGTCATAACATAACGTATCAATATGCGAAAATTATCTATCACTGCATCACTACTGATAGTCGCTATTGCGGCCACAGCACAGAGCACCGTGTCGCTCGACTCATGCCGTGCAATGGCCTTGAGCAACAACAAGGAGCTCAAGCAGCACGATGTGAAAATCGAAGCTGCCGGCTACCAGCGCCGTGAGGCGGCAGCAGCCTACAAGCCGAGCATCGATCTGGAAGCATCCTACATCTACAACTCGCGACAGCTATCACTCGTGGACAAGGATCAGCTGCTTCCCACACAGTCGTTCAACCTTGAAAAGCAAGGCTATGACTATAACTTGGTGATGAACCCCATGACCGGCGAACCGCTGCAGGTCGATGGGCAGTTTGTGCCCTCAACAGTGGCCTTGCTACCCAAGAGCGCACTCACCTACAACGTCCACAACGTCTTTGCAGGCGCCCTGACGGTGACACAGCCCATCTACATGGGAGGGAAAATCAAGGCGATGAACGAAATCACACGTTACGCCGAGCAACTGGCTCAATCGATGCGCAACAGCAAGGTCGAAGACGTGATCTACAGCGTGGATGCCGCCTACTGGCAGGTGGTGTCGCTCAAAAGCAAGCAAAAGTTAGCACAGAGCTACGTCGGCCTGGTTGAGGCCCTTGACAAGGACGTGCAGGCCATGCTCAAACAGGGCGTTGCAACGCGCGCCAACTTGCTGACTGTGGATGTCAAGCTCAACGAGGCAAATGTGGCTCTTACTAAAGTCAACAACGGCCTCTCGCTGGCACGCATGCTACTGGCACAGGTGTGCGGACTGCCGGTGAACACCACTTTCACACTCGCCGACGAAGACCGCCAGGAGCTGCCCACCACGCTGCGCTCAACCGACGTGAATATCGACAACGTGTTCAACAGCCGCAACGACATTCACTCGCTGGAGCTGGCCACCAAGATCTATCAGCAGAAAGCCAAAGTAACATTGAGCGAAATGCGACCACAAGTGGTTGCCATTGCCGCAGCACATCTCACCAACCCTAACACCTACAACGGATTTAAGAACCGATTTGGCGGTGCCTTCAGCATCGGCGCCATGGTCAAGATACCCATCTGGCACTGGGGCGGACTGAGCAACAAATACAAGGCCAGCCAGGCCGAGGCACGCATCAAGCAACTGGAACTCGACGATGCCAAGGAAAAAATACAGCTACAGGTGAGCCAAGCTCAATTCCGCTATCAGGAATCGCTCAAGACCTACGACATGACAAAGGCCAACCTTGTCAAGGCCGAGGAAAACCTGCGCATGGCCGAAGTGGGATTTCGTGAGGGAGTGACCACAACCGACGACGTGCTCGCAGCACAAACTGCCTGGCTGCAGGCCAACAGCGAGAAGATTGACGCCGAAATCGACGTGCGCCTGTGCGACGTGTACCTGTCGAAGGTGACCGGAACGCTGACATACTAACTGACTAAGTAACAAGCTATAAGGGTTAAGGGGTAAGGAACTCAGTGCCCCAATAGCCCCAGCGGCTCCCAGCAGCCCCAGCAGCCCCAGCGGCTCCCAGTAGCCCCAATAGCCCCAGCGGCTCCCAGTAGCCCCAGCAGCCCCAGCAGCCCCAGTAGCCCCAGCAGCCCCAGTAGCCCCAGCAGCCCCAGTAGCCCCAGCAGCCCCAGTAGCCCCAGCCACTTGTAGCTCACAGCTAAACAGGCGTCAGCCTGCTTGTTTACTCGTTTACTTGTTTACT
>DGVT01000022.1:0-5423 GCA_002395965.1 Porphyromonadaceae bacterium UBA4277 | reverse complement strand
TGTTTACTCGTTTACTAAAAAACTAAAGAAACTAAAGAAAAAGCAACATATATGGAGAATTACGAACACCGGACCGAAGTCCGCAAAAAAGACAAAGCCTTGCTGGCTGCACTGGCAATCTTTGCCATTGTGGTGGCTTGTATTGCCATTGTGGGCATACTACTCATCAAGCCCGACAACACTGTCACTCAAGGTCAGGCCGACTGCGACGCCGTGCGCGTGAGCGGGAAGCTTCCCGGTCGCGTTGAGCAATTATTTGTCAAACCCGGCGACTACGTGCACAAGGGCGACACACTGGCCAAGATTTATTCATCCACAGTCGATGCCAAGCTCTATCAGGCACAATCGATGCAGAATGCAGCTGCGGCGCAGACTGCCAAGGTGGACCGCGGCACACGCGATGAGCTGAAGAAAGGCGCCCAGAGCATGCTACAACAGGCTCAAGCCGCCGAAACCATTGCCCGCAAGACCTATCAGCGCATGCAGAGCCTCTATGAGCAAGGGGTCATCACCGAGCAAAAACGCGACGAGGCCAAGGCAGCCTTCGATGCTGCTACGGCGCAGGTGGCCGCTGCCAAGTCACAATATGACATGGCCGTCAATGGTGCTCAGCGCGAAGACAAGATGGCCAGCCAGAGCATGGCCAATGCCGCCCGAGGCTCGGTCATGGAGGTGCAGTCGCTGCTCGAAGACCAGTATCTCGTGGCTCCATGCGACGGTGAAGTGAGCGAAATCTACCCGCAAGAGGGTGAGCTCGTGGCAATGGGAACACCCATCATGTCCATTTCAAAGCTCAACGACATGTGGGTGACATTCAGTGTGCGCGAAGAGCTGCTCAACGACCTGCCAATGGGCAAGGAAATCAACGTGACCATTCCGGCGCTGAACAACAAGCAGACAAAGCTCAAGATCTTCTACATCCACGACATGGGCAGCTACGCCGCCTGGCAGGCAACAAAGGCTTATGGCGACTACGACAGCAAGACCTTTGAGGTCAAAGCACGCCCAATGGAAACACTCGACAACTTCCGACCCGGAATGAGCGTCATCCTGAAAGAGTAAATCTGATTGACCAATTTTTTTCTGCCGGTCGTTATGCTGAAATTTTATTTCAAAGAATCGTTCAAGCGTGGAATGGTGCAACTGGTGCGCCGACCCATGTATTTCCTGATGATGGTGATAGTGCCAATATTGGGATGCTGGGCGATTATGGACATGATGAAGGCCGGGGCCGTGAGGGATGTGCCGGTGGGAGTGGTGGATCTTGACGATTCCGACATGTCGCGCAAGCTGGTGCGCGTGCTCGACGCCATGGAGCAAGTGAGCGTCAAGCGGCACTTCAAAGATTTCAAGCAAGCAAAATTAGCGGTGCAAAATGGAGAGATTTTGGGATTTTACTTCATCCCCGAAGACATGCAGCAATCCATACTCAGCGGCAAGGAGCCCACAGTGAGCTACTATGTCAACTACAGCTATTTTGCGCCGGCATCGATGCAATATAAAGGCTTCAAGACCATCTCACTGCTCACCAAAGCCGGTGTCGTGCAGACCGTTCTGCGCACCGTGGGCCTGCCTAATCAGGCCATAATGGCCACCATGCAACCCTATGCCACCCACGAGCACATGCCTGCCAACCCTTGGCTCAATTATAACTACTACCTGAGTTCATCGTTCGTTCCCTGCTTTTTTGCTCTGATGATTCTCATGGTCACGGCATTCACCTTGGGAAGCGAACTCAAGAGCGGACTGTGCCGGCAGTGGCTGGCCGTGGCCGGCGACAACATGGTGCTTGCCATCACCGCCAAGTTAATCCCACACACCGTGCTGTTCACGGCCGTGGGCTGGTTTGTACAGTGGATGATGTATAGAGTGTATGGATTACCGCTGAATTGCAACCCATGGCACATGCTGCTGGCGATGCCGCTACTGGTAATGGCCAATCAGGGCTTTGCCGTGCTGATGTATTGCTTCACACCAAACTTCCGATTCGGATCCACATTGTGCACCCTGATGGGCATGCTCTCCTTCTCGTTCTGCGCTTTCTCAATGCCGGAGGAGTCGCTCTACCCCTGGGTGGCGGCAATAGGCTACATGGTGCCCATCAAGTATTATTTCCTGCTCTCAGTCGATCAGGCTATCAACGGCATCGACCTGTATTATTCACGTGTATATTATGCTGCACTCGTGGGCTTCATCATACTGCCGCTCATTTTCTCCTGGCGCATTAAGCACCAGTGCATGAATCCCATCTATGTGCCCTAAACAAACTATAACCGAAAGTGAAACAGTGGCTTCTTGAAGTATATCGTGTGTGGTGGCGAGAGTTCAGGCTCGTGCTGCGTGACGAAGGGGTGGTAATCTTCTTCTTCGTGCTGTGTGCCGTGTATCCGGCATTATACTCCATCATTTATAACACCGAGACCGAGCGCAACATGCCCATCGTGGTGGTTGACTACTGCCGCACACAGGCATCGCGCGAGCTGGCTCGCAGGCTCGATGCCACACCCGAAGTGAGAATCATCTCCTATGCAGCCAACATGCAAGAAGCCCGCGAACTGATGTACCGCAAGAAATGCTATAGCATTGTGTACATTCCGCGCGACTTCTCGCAATGCGTGGCACGCGGCCAGCAGGGCCATGTGTCGATGTATTGCGACATGAGCGTGATGTTCCGCTACAAGAGCATGCTCATGGCCATGACCAACGTCACACAGGAAATGGGCGGTGAGTTGCAGAAAAAGCGCCTCGCGCCATTCACCTACGGCGGAATAGGACTCATACAGAACCGGCAGATACCCATAGGCAACACTGCCATGGGTATGGCTTCGGCCGTGCTACTGTTTATCTTGCCACTGGTCATACAGCAGAGCATGCTATTAGGCATCGGCATGCTACATGGCGGCAGCATCGAGCGCCGGCGCCGCAACAGAGGCTACGACCCCATGGAGGAGCCGGCAGGCATTTGTGCCACACTCATCGGCAAAATGATGTGCCACCAAGTGGTATATGTCGTGCCGGTAGTGTATGTGCTGCACTTCACACCCATGATCTTCGATTTCCCGCAAAATGCCAACTTGCTGCACTCGGTAGCCCTGGCCGTTCCGTTCATTATAGCCGTTTCGTTCATGGGACAGACGCTGCAAGCGTTCATCAACGAGCGCGAAAGTGTGTTCCTGATGCTGGCCTACACTTCGGTGATTTTCGTGTTCTTGCTGGGCGTGTCATGGCCTCGCTTTGCCATGAGCCGGTTCTGGTATGTGATTGGCGACTGCGTGCCCAGCACATGGATGAGTAACGGCTATGTGCTGATGCAAAGCAGCGGAGCCACTCTGAACCAGATATCACACTATTTCTACATGCTTTGGCTGCAATGTGGCGTATTCTTTTTGCTGGCTTATGGCGTGGAGCGCTTCGTGAGCCGTCCGCGCTACCGCCACTGGCAAAAGAAAGCAGCCGCCGACCCCAATGCACTGCAGCGCTACGACATCATTAAAAATGGCGTGGGATGAAATCACCGTCTGAAGTATCGTTCAGGAAATCAGCACCGAGCGACCTGCCTCGGCTGCTGGAGCTTGCCGACCAGGCACGGCTCACAATGCGCAGCTGCGGAAATATGAACCAGTGGATCAACGGATACCCCTCTAAGGAAGTCTTTGAAAACGATATTGCGCACGGGCACAGCTACGTCATGGAAGAAAACCGACAGGTAGTGGCCACATTTGCCTTCATACCCAGCCCCGAGCCCACATACAATAAGATATATCAAGGGCAATGGCTCAACGAAGCACCCTACTACGTTATTCACCGCATAGCCGGAAGCCCAAGCCGCAAAGGCATTCTAAAAGAGATTATTGACTACTGCTTCAGCTTTACCGATAACATTCGCATCGACACACACCGCGACAACGTGATCATGCGGCACCTGCTAAAAAAACACGGCTTCACCTACTGCGGCATCATCTACCTTGCCGACGGAGCCGAACGCCTCGCCTTTCAAAAGTGTATGCCATTTTGTCAGTAACAATTCGCCACACAGGCCGTTTTGTCAGCTTCACATGTCATTTTGTCGCTTTTTCTAATATTAATTTACTTGGCACCAGATTTGCATTTACTTATTGCGGATTGCGAAAGCAACCAAATCAACAAGAAATGTAAAACTTAAAAAATAGGAGGAAACAATTATGTATCTTACAAGTAGAAATCAAAACTGGTTACCAAGCGTGTTTAACGACCTATTTGACACCGACTATTTCACAAACCTGCCAAAGATTAACACAACAGCACCTGCTATCAACGTGATTGAAAAGAGCAACGAATATGACGTTGAGCTTGCCGCACCGGGCATGACCAAGGAAGACTTCAAGGTTACCCTTGACGAAGAAGAGAACCTGGTTGTGGATTTGGAAAAGAAGATCGAGAAAAAAGAAGGCGAAAAGGAAGACGAACACTACCTGCGCCGCGAGTTCTCTTACACTAAGTTCCACCAGACACTGCTCTTGCCCGACGACGTAGATCGAGAGAAGATTGCTGCCAGCGTCGATAACGGCGTGCTGAAAGTGATCTTGCCAAAGAAGAGCACAGCCGAGCTCAAGAAAGAAAGCAAGGTCATCGAAATCAGCTAAGCAAAAACCGAATTCATGAGCACAGCATCGGGCGCATCCATAGCAATGGATGTGCCCGATGTTTTATTTAAGAAGCCACATCACGAAAAGTTCATTTTACCGCATACAACTCTACTAATCTGAGATTTACCAACTAACAAATGGCGAAATATACAAATCTGCAGAGAGAAAAACAGCCGAAAAGTACAAATTTTTATCACAAAAATCCTACCATTTGGGGCAATTATTTAGCGAACTTTGCAACATCAAAATTCAAGCAAAGTAATACGCCAATAAATCAAAAGACGCCCCAATTAATAATTAAGCAATCTGATACTTGGAGCGACAAGCCCAATACCTGCCAATTAGGATTAATCCCTCGTCGAGCATCAATATGCAACGAGGGATTTTTTGTAGTTCCCACATCGGCAGCCAAATCACAAGCCACCGAGCACGAGCAGCTCTCGCATGAGACGCTCCAAATACTACTTAACGGCTCAGCGGAAAATTAGTGGGGGCAAGCATAAATCCTTGTGAGCCTGAAAAGAAAAAACTTTTCGTCAATCACTCCTCTCAAAGTCCCTCTAAAGCTCTTAATTTTGGAGTTGAACGATTCTGCTGAGGCGTTAGTTGATCGTTTGTGGTAGAAGTTCAGTATGTCGCTGTAATGTTCATGGAACGTTTTTGCAATGACGTTAAAAGATGGAATGTTTGCTTTCTCGACCTTGTCGTACCACCGTGCCATGTTGAGCATTGCTGCAGGCTTTGTTGTGGCTTTTGCGAAGTTCATCCTCAGGGAGTGTGACAGCGAGTAGGCCTGCT
>DGVT01000100.1 GCA_002395965.1 Porphyromonadaceae bacterium UBA4277 | reverse complement strand
ACCATGCTCTGGTCCATGCGGTAGAACGCCAGGCGTGTGCCGGCAGGGTTCCAGAACAGGCCTTGCTCGATGCCGAACTCGTTGCGGTGCACTGCCTGGCCATAGACGATGCTGCGTGAGCCGTCGGTGGTGAGCTGGCGCGTGTTGCCGGCAGCATCGGTAACGTGCAGGTTATCGTCTTTGACGTAGGCTGCAATGCGGCTGCTCTTGTTCCATGCCGAGGCCTGAATGCCACTCGGGCGTGGCTGCCGCCACTCCACGCGATGCTTCTTGAAGTCGATGAGCATGCGCTCGTGCTTGCCCGAGACCAGTGCCAGCGGTGAGTCGGAATAGGGGAATGTGATGCTGCTCAGGCTGCTAATGGAAGCAGAGTCGGGCAGAGCGGCCCATTTGTTGAGCTGGGCACGGGTGAAAAGCACTTTTTCCTTGCCGTTTGTGCTCACGCTCCAGCATGTGTCGGGGCTCAAGCGCACGAGTCGGTCGCCGTGCCATGTGAGGCTGCGGTTTTGCGGAATCATGTTGCGGTAGTTGGTTCCCCCGAAGTTCAAGTCTTCGAGGGTGAATTGTTTTTGTGCTTGAATTGCCGATGACGATGCTGCAATCAGCAGCACGGCAAGAAGGTGGGTAAAATGTTTCATTTTTGATATTAAAAGGCTGATAATTTGGCTTATTGCGAGTTGAGAATGATGTTGATGAGCAAGTTCACATCCTCAACGTCGATAATGTTGTCTTTGTTCAGGTCGGCACTTGTGGCATTTTGCTCGCTATTGCCTAAAATCATGTTGATGACTGCGTTCACGTCTTCGATATCTACAATCCAGTCGCGGTTCACGTCGCCGCGTGTGTAGTAGGCCTGAATGTTCTTGTCGATCCATTTCTTGCGCTTAGAGATCCAGTCCAGATTCTTGATGATGCAGGTCCTCACCGAGCCGTGTGTGGGCCATATCAGCTTGTGGTAGTCGTAGGCTCGCTGCAGGGCATCGCCTTCGCTGCTATTGCCGAATTTGTTCATCACAGTGTTCAGGCGGCTGTTGATGATGGGGCTGAGTCTTTCCCATTCGGTTACAAAAGCTCGTGTGAAAGCCTTGTTGCTGCTCTTGAAAAAGCGGTTCATGGTGTTGGTGTGAGTTCGCGACCATAGTGTCTCGCGCTTTTTTGATGAGTCGAAGTCCCACATTGTGGGTATCTTGATTTTTGCATCGTGGTCATATATCGACAGAAACATATTGGAGCCGGCCGAGTCGAAGATGCCCAGGATGTCGAGTCCCAAAATCCACCGGGCAAACGAAGTGACGTCGATCTGGCTTTCGTAGGTTCCGTCGCCTATCGAGTTCTCGTAGTCGCTGATGCGCCCGGCGAGGAATTGCAAGTCGTTATCGGTTGTGGGGTCTGGGTACTTGACGGTATATTTCATCGTCGGGTAGAACGACGACTCAATGTAAACGTCTTCGGTCCACCAGTAGGCGTCGTATTCAAAGATGAAGCCGCTTTTAGCGACGTTGATGCGGCAGTTGGTGTTGCGCTTCACCGACTCGGTGATCATGTAGATGCCATAATAGGTGTCGTTGAGGATGAGTGTGGCATATCGGTAGCCGGGCACGAAGTCCATACCCAGCAGCCGGCTCACTTCCAGCCCCATCATCCAGTTGAAGCCAACGTCTTTGATTAGTAGCCAGTCCTTGTCGCGATAGCTGGGATTGTTGCGCATGAGCAGGTCGGCCTTTTCCTGAAGGTCGATTTTGTAAGGCTTGGCATAGGCATAGGCCGACGAGTTGCCTCTTATGCGCATTGTCATTCCGCTGCGCCCTTCGCTATACTCTCCGCTGTCGAAGATGGTGTTTGTGCCCTGAATGATTTTCATGCGTCCCGGCACCTTTGTGGCATTGGCAATGCTCTTACCCCAGCCCAGGCTATTGCCATCTTCGTCGGTGGGCGGGTAGATGTAGTCGCATGTGGGCATCTCGCCGTTCACCGTCTGGATGTCGATAATCACGATGTTGGCGTTCACAAACTCGCTGTAGGGTACTGACTGGAGGCTGTCGCCCATGTAAACCATGCGTTCCTGGCCCATTGCCACTATGGCCGAGCATAGCATGAGCAGTAGTGTGTATGTCAGCTTCTTAGCGCTCATTGGTCTGGTTCTGGCTGATTGTTTGTTGGTTGTCGTCGAAGGTGGGGTAGGGGTAAGTGATGTCCCACAGATAGAGTGCGTGTCCGGGCATCGAGGTGCCGGCGCTGCAGCGGTCTTTCTTCTCGATGATTTCACAGAATTGTTGAACCGTGATTTTGTGTGTTCCCACGTCGATGAGTGTCCCCACCACCGCCCTGACCATGTTTCGCAAAAAGCGGTCGGCCGTGATGGTAAACACCCATTGCTCGCCCTGTTGCTGCCATGCGGCATGGGTGACCCGGCAGTTGTTGGTCTTGACGTCGGTGTGGAGCTTACTGAACGAGGTGAAGTCGGTGTATTGCAGCAGGTGAGCGGCGGCTTCGTTCATCAGGGCATAGTCAAGTCCCGGGCGGCATTGCCAGCTCAGCCGGTGCAGGAAGGGCGACTTGTGGTCGTGGGTGAAATATTTGTAGGTGCGGCTCGAGGCATCGAAGCGCGCATGGGCCGTGTCGTGAACGGGAACAATCTGATACACAGCTATGTCGCGCGGCAAGATGCCGTTAATGCTGCGAATGAACGTGGGCACATGGGCTATGGGCTGCTGCGTGTCGAAGTGCGCCACCATGGTGCGGGCGTTCACTGCAGTGTCGGTGCGGCCGGCACCGGTGATGCCGGTGGGTGTGCGCAACAGCGTGGCAAGAGCTTTTTCGAGTGTCTCTTGCACGCTGGGGTCATGGGGCTGGATTTGCCAGCCGCAATAGTTGCCTCCGTAGTAGCTCAGCCGCATGAAGTAGCGCATGGTCAGTCTTTCTCGAGATAGGTGTAGCCATAGAGGCCGCTGCGGTAGTTTCTCACAAATTCATTTCCCTCTTCGGCCGTGATTTTGCCGGCACGCACGCTGTCGTTGACCCAGGTCTCAACGTTGCGCACAAGCTGTTTTGGCGAGAACTGGACATAGTCGAGCACCTCGGCCACGCTCTCGCCGTCTATCACTTGGTCTATCTCGTAGTGGTCTTTATAGACGTCGATGTGCACGGCGTTGGTGTCGCCGAACAGGTTGTGCATATCGCCCAAAATCTCCTGATAGGCTCCTACCAGGAAGACGCCCAGGTAGTAAGGCTCGCCGGGCTTGAGCTTGTGCACAGGCAGCGAGTGGGTGATGCCTTGCGGCGAGATGAAGTTGGCAATCTTGCCATCACTGTCGCATGTGATGTCTTGCACGGTGGCGTAGTGATTGGGCTGCTCGTTGAGCCTTTGCAGCGGCACCACGGGGAAGACCTGGTCGATGGCCCAAGAGTCGGGTAGCGACTGGAACAGCGAGAAGTTGCAGAAGTATTTTTCGGGTAGCATCTTCGAAACGGCTTTCAGCTCTTCGGGTGCGTGCTTCATCGACTCTACTATAGAATTCACGTCGCGTGCCACACTCCAGAACAGCTTCTCCACCATGGCTCGTGTGCGCAGGTCGATGAGCCCGAGGCTGAAGCGGTCAAGTGCTTCGTCGCGAATTTGCAGTGCGTCGTGCCAGTCTTCGAGCAGCCGCGCCTTGTTAATCTTGTCCCAAATCTCATACAGGTCGCGCACCAGCTCGTCGTCGTTTTCGGTCACGATATCGACGTCTTCGTTCCACTGTGGCAGGTCGGTGGTTTCGAGCACGTTCATCACCAGCACGCTGTGGTGGGCAGCAAGCGAGCGTCCGCTCTCGTTGATGATGTTGGGGTGTGGAATGCCGTTTTTGTTGCTCACGTCCACAAAGGTATAGACCGCATCGTTGACGTATTCCTGTATGCTGTAGTTCATCGAGTAGCCGCTGGCACTGTTGCGCGTGCCATCGTAGTCAACGCCCAGACCGCCGCCGATGTCAACAAACTCCGGCAGGAAGCCCATCTTGCACAGTTGCACATAGAATTGTGATGCTTCGCGCAGAGCATTCTTGATGCGCCTAATCTTGGTTATCTGGCTGCCGATGTGGAAGTGGATGAGCTTCAGGCAGCCGGTCATGTTGTGCTCCTTGAGGAAGTCGAGGGCAGTGAACAGCTCGCTGGTGTTCAGGCCGAACTTGCTGCGGTCGCCACCGCTTTCCTCCCACTTGCCGCTACCGCTGCTCGAGAGCTTGATGCGCACTCCAATGTTGGGCTTGATGCCTAATCGCGATGCTACGTCGCTGATGAGTTTCAGCTCGTTGAGCTTCTCGACCACAAGAAAGATGCGGCGTCCCATCTTCTGTGCCAGCAGTGCCAGCTCAATGTAGCCCACGTCCTTGTAACCGTTGCAGATGATGATGGAGTTGGTGCTGATGTCGGCCACGTTGATGGCCAGCACTGCATGCAGTTCGGGCTTGGAACCGGCTTCGAGGCCAATGTTGAATTTCTTTCCGTGGCTCACGATTTCTTCCACCACCTGCCGCATTTGGTTAACCTTGATGGGGTAGATGACGAAGTTCTGGCCGGTGTATTCATATTCCTTGGCGGCTTTCTTGAAGCAGCTGGCTATTTTCTCAATGCGATTGTCAAGTATGTCGGGAAAACGCAGCAGTGTGGGGGCAGTGATGTTGCGTGAGCGCAACTCCTCCATAACTTCTACCAAGTCAACCGATACGCAACTTTGCTTAGGGGTCACCGTGATGTGACCTTGCTCGTTGATTGAAAAATACTTCAGGCCCCAGCCCTTGATGTTGTAGAGTTCGGCGCTGTCGTCGATGCGCCATTTGTTGATACTCGTCACGGCCATAGTAGTGCGATTTTAGTCAATATTGTTTCAGAATGCGAAATTAATGAATTTTTGCCACATTAAGCCTGTTATGCACACATTTTCGCAAAAAAACCATCAAAGAGGCTCTGCTCCTTGATGGTTTTGTGTGTAGATAAAGCTATATATGCTATTATGCTTTGCTGAGCTGCTGGTGCATGTTCAGAGCGGCACGGCGTCCGTCGCCCATGGCCAGAATCACCGTTGCGCCACCGCGCACGATGTCGCCACCGGCATACAGGTCGTTCACGCTCGATTGCATGGTCTCTTCGTTGACCACGATGGTGTTGCGGCGGCTCACGTCCAGCCCCTCGATAGAGCGCGGCACGAGCTGGTTGGGCGACACGCCCACAGCCACGATTACCAGGTCAACGGGGATTTCCTCGATAGCGCCTTCTACGGGCACCGGTGAGCGGCGACCGCTGGCGTCGGGCTCGCCAAGCTCCATGCGCTGGATGCGCATAGCCTTCACGCGGCCTTTTTCATCGCCTATATACTCGATGGGGTTGTGCAGTGTCATAAATTCGATGCCTTCTTCCTTGGCGTGACCCACCTCTTCGAGACGGGCGGGCATTTCCTCTTCGCTGCGGCGGTACACCAGGATTACTCTCTCGGCTCCCATGCGCTTAGCAGTGCGGGTAGAGTCCATGGCTGTATTGCCACCGCCCACTACGGCAATAGTCTTTCCGGTAAGCACCGGAGTGTCGCCGCCGCGTCCGGCGCCCATCAGGTTGATGCGAGTGAGGTACTCGTTGCTCGACATCACGCCATTGAGGTTCTCGCCCGGGATGTCCATGAAGCGGGGGAAGCCGGCACCTGAGCCCACAAAGACGCCCTTGAAGCCCATCTCATGCAGGTCGTCGTAGGTGATGGTCTTGCCCACGAGCACGTCTTTCTCAAATTTCACGCCCATGCGGCGCAAGCCGTCGATTTCGAAATCTACGATGTCGTTAGGCAGACGGAACTCGGGAATGCCATATTTGAGCACACCGCCAATCTCGTGCAGGGCTTCAAACACAGTCACGTCATAGCCGCGCTTGATCATGTCGCCGGCAAACGACAGTCCGCTCGGGCCACTGCCTATCACGGCCACCTTGATGCCATTTTTGGGAGCCATCTCGGGCAGACGTCCGTCGTCATGGTTGCGCTGCCAGTCGGCGGCAAAGCGCTCCAGATAGCCGATGGCCACTGCCGGGTGCTTCATTTTCAAGTGGATGCACTTGCTCTCGCACTGCTTCTCTTGCGGGCACACGCGGCCGCACACGGCGGGCAGTGAGCTGGTCTGCTTGAGCGTGGCGGCTGCTTGGGCAAAATCGCCGCGCTCAATGTTCTTGATAAAGGTGGGAATGTTGATGTTTACGGGGCATCCGGTCACGCACTGCGGGTTAGGGCAGTCCAGGCAGCGGCTGGCTTCGAGCACTGCCTGCTCTTCGCTGATGCCTTGGTTCACCTCTTCGTTGCAGGTGATGCGGTAAGCCGGGTCGAGTTGCGGCATCTCAACGCGGGCAATCGAGGTGCGCTCCTTTGGCGTCTTGCTGTTTCTCAGGTCCACACGCCATTGCTCGTTGCGTAATGTATTATCGTTGTTTTCCATTATTATTCTTTTGTTATGGCTGTCGGTCATGCTGACCTCAGCTTATTGATAATTCTTAATTCGTAATTAAAATTTATTGTGCTCCCTTGAGACGCATCATGAGCTCGTCGAAGTCGATTTGATGAGCGTCAAATTCAGGTCCCTCAACACACACAAAGCGTGTCTTGCCACCCACATTCACACGGCAGGCACCGCACATTCCGGTACCGTCAACCATGATGGCGTTGAGCGAAGCCTCGGTGGGCACGTTATATTCCTTTGTGAGCTTGGCCACGAATTTCATCATGATGGCCGGGCCGATGGTGACGCAATAGTCCACCTTCTCGCGCTTGATGACTTCTTCCACGCCAGCCGTGACAAGGCCTTTGTTGCCATACGAGCCATCATCGGTCATGATGATAACGTCGTCGCTCGATTCGCGCACTTCCTTCTCCATGATAATCAGGTCTTTGCTGCGACCTGCGAGCACGCTGACCACGCGGTTGCCGGCAGCCTTCATGGCTCGGATGATGGGAAGCAGCGGAGCGACACCCACACCACCGCCGCAGCACAGCACGGTGCCGTAGTTCTGGATGTGTGTGGCTTGGCCCAGAGGACCCACAACGTCGGTAAGGCAATCGCCGGGCTCGAGGGCGCAAATCTTCTTCGTCGATTCGCCAACGGCTTGAATAACCAGGGTAATAGTGCCAGCTTTGATGTCGCTGTCGGCAATGGTCAGCGGAATGCGCTCACCCTTTTCGCCACAACGCACAATCACGAAGTGACCGGCACGGCGAGCCTTGGCTATCAGCGGGGCTTCGACTACCAGCTTGGTCACGTTCTCCGAAAATTTCTCTTTCGATACAATCTTGTTCATTGTCTTGAAAAATAAGTATGTAAAGTTAATTAGTTGATGTTTCTGGTAAATCGCTGCAAAGGTACAAATTTATTCAGAGAATGGCAGGGTTGGTCATGTGTTTTTTTGATAAAAAGAAAAACGACTTCGAAAAAAAGTCGTTTTTATTGTTTTTTAACTGTTTGATACATTGTTTTAGGGCTGTTTATGGCTCTCAAGTGCCTCGTTTCACCTTTTCTATAGTGACGTTTGTGGGACTGGTGAAGCCATAGTTGTCGCCCTTGGGCAGCAGGAAATCAATGTGTTTTGGCCGGCGGGTGCCCATGCGGTCTTTCACCACCCATTTGCCATTGAGCTTAGGGACGTTTTTGCATGTTACGTTGATGGTGTCGCCCAGTTTGAAGCCATGCCTGTCGAACATGTCGCGCGAGAGGGCTACCCAGCGTATTTCGTAGTTACGGAGCTTGCTGCCGTCGATGCGTGACCCGCTGGCTGTTACCCAGCCTGCACCGCCTGTGCCGGGGTGGTATTTTGTGGCTCGCATGGTGAATTCTTGTGCGAGTGCCGACAAGGCGAAAACAATAACAACCGGTAGAATGAAACATCTCATAATGCAGTAGTTAATTGGTTACTATGTTACAAAAATAATGAAAGCCGATTAAACGGCAATAGTGTTTTGACGATTGTTAACATTTTCATTGTGTGATTGAAAAGCCTTGAATAGTGGAGTTTATAGAACCATATTTGAAAAATTGCTAATAATTTCGCTGTCGTGGTGGCCCATTACGGAGAATGTTGTAACTTAGCAGTTGAATAAATGTAGATGCAGTTATGAAGCAATATGTAGTAACATTTTCCTATTATAGCCAGGGTAGCAGTGCAAGCGACACGTTCCACTTTAGCAACGAGGAGCAGGCGCAGGCGAAATTTCAGGAGCTGCGTGATGTGATTGAGCATAACTATGCCGGCTGTGAAAACCCCGAGATTATAGATGAAGCCGACTTTTTCGGCATTCGCGACCGGGCCGACGGCAGCTTTGCCCGCGTGACTCTTGACTGACGCTCCAGCGTGCCACTATGTGACGACACTTGACGGTTGAAGATGATGAGTGGAATTTTGGCCGAAACCGATAGGGTGAGGGCAATGGATGGCCTGCGTGGCCTGGCTGTGCTGGAGGTGGTGGGCTACCACATGGGAGTGTGGGGATGTACTGCTATGTTTTCGCGATTGGTGATGACGTTTTTCTTCATCGTCAGCGGTTTTTTTATGATGAAGCGTTATGGAGGCAGCAACCTCGGTGTGATAAAGGCGATGAAACGCATTCTCATGCGGCGCATGGGCTCGTTTCTGCCTCTCTACTGGCTCACCCTGGTGCCTATTGTGCTGTTCTCGGAATTTGGGGTGAGGTGGGATTTGCCGTTTCACATCTTTCTGATGCAGAGTTGGATACCTGGGCCATACTATGCTTTTTCTTATAATCAGGCGGCATGGTTCATGAGCTCGCTCTTGGCGTGCTATGTGTGTTTCCCGCTGATGACCAAGGCTTTTGGCAGGCTGTCGTTATGCCGTGGTGCGTTGCTGCTTGTGGCTTTTGCTATTACATATTTTATAACTGTTGCGTGCGTGGTCAATTCAAGTGATGGCTATGTTTACTATATTTTCCCCATAACAAGGATGATAGAATTTGCGTCGGGCATGATGCTATATAGATTTTTAACTTGGTACCGAACTAAAGACGGAAGTCGTTCACAGCTGTCATGGCAACGTGCCACATCGGTCGAGCTTTGCGCGATGGCTGTGACTGTTGCGTGTGTTGTGGGAGCATCTTTCTTTCCGCTCATGCCCGGTGCATTCCAGTTTACGCTGCTATGGTACTTGCCTGCTATGATGCTGATAGCGGTCTTTACAGGTGCGCGTCTCCGGCGAGGTGCAGTCGCGCGGTTGCTGTCGTCGAAGTGGCTGGTGATGCTGGGGCGGCTGAGCATGGAAATCTATATCGTGCATTATCTAACCCTGGTGCTCACACGCAAGGCGCTTGAGGCCGTCAATGTGAGTTTGCCGTTGCCATTGCACTGGCTTTTGGCGTTGCTGGTCACACTGTTGACTGCCTGCGTGGCGCACCGACTTATTACTGTCCCCGTCAAGCAATGGATGTCGGGATTTAGCAGTCCAACTTAGATTAAGTAATCTAATAAAAATGAAAAAGCCGGGGGCTACACTGAAGTGTGTGTCCTCCGGCTTATTAGCGTTATATGACGTGTGTGTCAGTCGCGCAGCAGTGGCATGGTCATGCAGCGTGCACCGCCGCCGGCGCGTGGCAGCTCGCCGGCCGGGAAGGTGACAACGAATTTCTCGTGCCGGTTCATGTCTTCCTTTCCGCTCACCACGTCTTCGGCGTTGAGCACGTCGAAGCCGGCGCGGTTCAGTGCCTCGATGGTGTTGACATTCCGCCTGTAGCCTATCACCTTGCCGTCGCCTAAGGCGAAGAAGTTGGCACCGCTGTGCCACTGTTCGCGCAGCTGCACCCATGGGTCGCTGCCACCGCCTATCACCGGCTCGATTTCCCATCCCAGGCTGTTCAGGCCCTTGATCATGTTATCGACAGGCGAATAGGTGATCTTGCCGTGGTCGATGCTGATCAGGGTGGTTGCCTTATTGGCAAAGAGGCCTTTCTTGGTGAGCATGGGTTCGAAGGCCATGCACTGGTGCTTACCCAAGAAGGTGAACACCATGTCGAGGTGTATGAACGAGTCGGGCTCTTCGGGCAATTCCTGTACGAGAATGTTGAAGTGCTCGCGCTCGGCAGCAAACTGCTGTGCCAGGTATTCTATGCCCTTGGCGTTGGTGCGTATGCCCTGGCCTATGCACAACAGGTCGGGTGAGGCAATCTGCACGTCACCGCCCTCGGTGCGGGCCGTATTGTCCCATGACAGGGCATTGAGCGTGTCAACCTTGAAAAAGTGCCTGAAGATGGCATTGTAGATGAGCGTTTCGCGTTTGCGCACGTCGAAGCTCATGGAGTTGATCAGCACTCGGTCATAAACCGTCGATGATGCGTCGCGCGTGAAAAACAGGTTGTAAAGCGGTTCCACCAGGTAGCGCTCGGGCGAAGCTCCGTCCCAGTCGGGGCGCTCGTAGCCTTCGATGAGGATTTTGGCCAAGTGCTGTGCCACGGCTTCATCCGACGTGTTGCCGCTCTGTGCTGCCAGCCGGGTTGCGATGTCGGTCATCTGGCGGTCGGCCAGCTCTTGCTTGATGTTGTCGTCAACGAGTAATTGCTCTAAGATGTCTTCAACATAGTAAACCTGCGCCCATTTCTCCAGCACGCCGCTAAAGTTGGCATACTCTTTATCTACTATGTTCTTGTTCAGAATGTCGCTGTAGAGTGCGCGGTGGGCATTGAGCGGCGTCATGCACTCAATTTCCACGCCGGGTCGGTGGAGCAACACTGCCCTGAGGCGACCCGTTTCTGAGCTTACATTGATTTTACAAGGAGAAAATAAATTTTCTTTATTCATGCGTTAATGGTATAAGTTTGGTCTCTATTCTTAAGTTTGTTATGGTCTTAGCCGTTTGGCTAAATGCCTCGCAATGATGCCATGCAGGCAGCTCCTCTCTTGTTGTCAGAGGGGCAACTGCCTGCATAACGTCTTATGGTCGCTGAGTGCATTACCTTGCTTGCGAGCTTTAGATTTGGTTGTTAGTTATTTCAGATAAGTGTAGCGGTAGTCGGTGGGCGACACCAGTGTTTCCTTGATGACACGCGGAATAATCCAGCGTATGAGGTTAAATTCGCCGCCGGCCTTGTCGTTGGTGCCGCTGGCACGTGCTCCACCGAAGGGCTGCATGCCCACCACGGCGCCTGTGGGCTTGTCGTTGATGTAGAAGTTGCCGGCTGCATAGCTCAGTTTCTTGGTGATGTGCTCCACGGCCATGCGGTCCTGGCCGAAGACGGCACCGGTCAAGCCGTAGGGCGATGTGCTCTCACACTGCTCGAGGGCTTCTTCCCACTTCTCGTCGTCGTAGGGGTAAACGGTGATTACCGGGCCGAAGATTTCTTCTTCCATCGACTTGAAGTGCGGGTTGCTGGTTTCGATAACGGTGGGCTCAACGAACCAGCCGATGCTGTTGTCGCACTTGCCGCCCAGCACCACTTGTGCGTCGGCGGCTTCGTTGGCGTAGTCGATATATGACTTGCACTTGTTGAACGAGGCTTCGTCGATAACTGCATTGATGAAGTTTCCGGCGTCTTTCACATCACCCATTTTCACTTCGGCAGCCATGCGTTTCATGTCGGCCAGCACATCGGGCCAGAGGCTCTTGGGAATGTACATTCGCGATGCTGCCGAGCACTTCTGTCCCTGGAACTCAAATGCTCCGCAGAATGCTGCTGTGGCCACGGCCTTCTTGTCGGCCGAGGGATGCACAAAGATGAAGTCTTTGCCGCCGGTTTCGCCCACAAGTCGCGGGTAGGAAATGTAATTGTCCACATTCATGCTTGCCTGTTTCCACAGCGACTTGAACGTGTCGGTGCTGCCGGTGAAGTGTATGCCGGCAAAATATTTCGATTGTGTGGCCACCTCGCCGATAAGGGCACCGCTGCCCGGCAGGAAGTTCACCACGCCGTCGGGCAGGCCGGCTTCTTTGTAGATCTGCATGAGGTAGTAGTTGCTCAGCAGGGCGGTGGTTGAAGGTTTCCATAGTGCCACGTTGCCCATGAGCACCGGTGTCATGCACAGGTTGGAGGCAATCGATGTGAAGTTAAACGGAGTCACGGCCAGCACGAAGCCTTCGAGCGGACGGTACTCGGTGTGATTGAGCTGGCCATTGCCGTCTTTGGGCTGCATGGCATATATTTTCGATGCATAGTGCACGTTGTAGCGGAAGAAGTCGATGGTCTCGCATGCCGAGTCGATTTCGGCCTGATAGATGTTTTTGCTCTGGCCAAGCATGCAAGCGGCATTCATGATGGGACGATACTTGGTGGCAAGCAGCTCGGCCATCTTCATCACAATAGCTGCGCGAGTGGTCCACGGAGTGCGGCTCCACTGCTTCCAGGCTTCCATAGCTGTGTCTATGGCCAGTTCCACCTCTTTGCGGCCCACCTTGTGATAGGTGGCAAGCACGTGCTTGTGGTCGTGAGGGCAGGTAATCTGGCCCACATCGCCGGTGCGGATTTCCTTGCCGCCGATGATGATGGGGATGTCAACAACCATGTTACTTTGACGCTCAAGTTCACGATCCAAGGCTACGCGCTCGGGAGAACCCGCCATGTAGGCTTTTACCGGCTCATTGGCTGGAACCGGGAAGGTAATTACAGAATTGTTCATGACTAATAAATATTTCTGGTTTAGTTAATGTTATGCATCTTAGCAGTGTCGAAGGCATTACTGCCTTTTCCGCTGCAAATTTACATATTATTAATTGAATTATCAAGCACCTAAATGCCTATTTTTATAATATCAGATAACAAATGCTAAATTTCACCCACTCAAATTTTATGATTGGTAAGTGCTTTGCATGGTGTGGAGCATGCCGTTAGGGCTGTTGTGGCTATGACGAGCCGAGAAAAAGCATAAAAATATTGAAATAATTGTGCTCGTTGCCCGAAAAAAGCGTAACTTTGCCACCGCCATGGAAAAGGTGCCATGTCAAGCACCTTGATCCAAGGCAGCTAACCTTCAGCGCATGACGATATTATTAATCTATTAACCTTATAAAAATTTTTAACTATGCCAAGAAGTTTATCAGGAAGAAGTTTCTTGAAGTTACTCGATTTTTCAACCGAAGAGATTCAGTATTTGTTAGAGCTTTCTAAGGATTTCAAGCGCATGAAACGCGCCGGCACTCCCCACAAGTATCTTACCGGCAAGAACATCGTTCTGCTTTTCGAAAAGACCTCTACTCGCACTCGCTGCTCGTTTGAGGTGGCCGGTAACGACCTGGGTATGGGCGTGACTTATCTCGATCCGGGTTCGTCGCAGATGGGCAAGAAAGAGTCGCTCGAAGACACTGCAAAGGTGCTGGGCCGCATGTTCGACGGCATCGAATACCGTGGCTTTGACCAGGCTATCGTCGAAGACCTTGCAAAGCATGCAGGTGTGCCCGTGTGGAACGGTCTGACTACACAGTTCCACCCCACACAGATGCTGGCCGACGTGCTGACAATCGAGGAGAACTTCGGTCGCTATAAGGGCCTGAAGATGGTCTTCATGGGCGATGCTCGCAACAACGTTGCCAACTCGCTGATGGTGGTTTCGGCCAAATTAGGTATCAACTTCGTGGCTTGCGGTCCTAAGGACAATATGCCTGATGACGAACTCGTGGCTACTTGCCGTGAGATTGCCGCTCAAAATGGCTGCACTATCACCCTTACCGACGACGTGAAGGAAGGAACCAAGAATGCCGACGTTATCTATACCGACATCTGGGTGTCGATGGGTGAGCCCGACGAGATCTGGGCTCAGCGCATCAAGCTGCTCAGCCCCTATCAGGTGAACGATGCAGTGATGGCCAACGCTAACCCCAATGCAATCTTCTTGCACTGCCTGCCTTCGTTCCACGACCTGGAGACAACCATCGGCAAGGACATCTACGACAAGTTCGGTCTGCCCGAGATGGAAGTTACCGACAAGGTGTTCCGCGGTCCGCAGTCGAGGGTCTTTGACGAGGCCGAGAACCGCATGCACACCATCAAGGCTGTGATGTATGCAACCCTGAAATAAGCCATCTATTAAAGTATAAACTAAGATTAGCAGACTTGTAACCCGTAACTACCAAGCAATGCTTGGCACTACATAACGGCTTGTAGCTAAATTTGCGTTAGCCCGCTTGTTTACTCGTTTACTCGTCTGCTTGTTTACTAAATTAATATGAACAAACGTCTTGTTATAGCCCTGGGCGGTAACGCCTTAGGAAAGACACCCGAGCAGCAGCTCGAATTGGTGAAGACCACGGCATCTACTATCGTCGATCTCGTTGAGGAAGGTTACGACGTGGTCATCGGTCATGGCAATGGTCCGCAAGTGGGCATGGTGAACTTAGCTTTTGAGTACTCGGCCAACAACGGCGGCGGCACTCCCGCCATGCCGTTCCCCGAGTGCGGAGCTATGACGCAGGGTTACATCGGTTATCACCTGCAGCAGGCAGTGGAGCGCGAGCTCGCTCGCCGCGGCATCAACAAACCTTGTGCAGCTGTTGTCACTCAGGTGGTGGTCGATCCCGCCGACAGCGCCTTCCAGCACCCCACCAAGCCCGTGGGCATGTTCTACAGCAAGGAGGATGCCGACCGCATCGTGGCTGAGACAGGCTACACCTTCGTCGAGGATGCCGGCCGCGGCTACCGCCGTGTGGTGCCCTCGCCCATACCGGTGAAAATCGTCGAACTCCCCATCGTGGAGCAGCTCGTGGGGCTGCACAGCGTGGTCATCACCGTGGGTGGTGGCGGCATCCCAGTGATGGAAAAAGGTCCCGGTGACTACGAGGGCGTGGCTGCCGTGATCGACAAGGATCGCGCCAGTGCCAAGCTCGCGCTCGACCTCAATGCCGACATGCTGGTAATCCTCACCGCAGTAGATAAGGTCTCGGTCAACTTCAACAAGCCCGACCAGCGCGACCTCGATAGCATGACCATTGCCGAGGCTCGCCAGTATATCGCCGAGGGACACTTTGCTCCCGGCAGTATGCTCCCCAAGGTGGAGTCGTGCATCAGCTTTGTGGAAAACACCACAGCAGGCAAGGCTCTCATCACCTCGCTCGAGAAGGCTCACGAAGCCCTGCAAGGCAAGACCGGCACCCTCATCGTGAAGTAAAACATTGAGTGGGTATAAATAGCAATCGGTGCGATTTTCAGTCGCACCGATTGTTGTATCTGGGTATTAACATGAGTTCGTCGGGATTTGCAATATTGAGCTTAGTATGACACGAGTTCGTGGAAAGTAAATGAGTTCGTCGGGATTTGTAATATTGAGCTTAGTATGACACAAGTTCGTGGAAAGTAAGTGAGTTCGTCGGGATTTGTAATATTGAGCTTAGTATGACACAAGTTCGTGGAAAGAAAGTGAGTTCGTCGGGATTTGTAATCCCGACGGGTAGAGTCAAGTGATTTTCAATCCCTTAGCGGATTAAAAATCCGCTTCTCCATTCAGCGGGATTTCGAAATCCCGCTGAACCGGAATCTCATTGTTTTGAGTTCGTCGGGATTTGTAATCCCGACGGGTAGAGTCAAGGGATTTTCAATCCCTTAGCGGATTAAAATCCGCTTCTCTATGCAGCGGGATTTCGAAATCCCGCTGAACCGGAATTTTGGGTGACGCAATGACGAAGTCAGGAAAAAGTCCGCAGCATCGCTCATTGTGAGCGTGTGTGAGTTCGTCGGGATTTGTAATCCCGACGGGTAGAGTCAAGTGATTTTCAATCCCTTAGCGGATTAAAAATCCGCAACTCCATGCAGCGGGATTTCGAAATCCCGCTGAACCGGAATTTTGGGTGACGCAATGACGAAGTCAGGAAAAAGTCCGCAGCATCGCTCATTGTGAGCGTGTTGCGAACTTTGCTTGCTATGCGTGCGATCGATTGTTATTGCCGGGGTAATCGTGTCCCCTTATCCTCTTGCATTCGTTCTGACATGCTGCTTTCAGCACTGTAGCGGCCGAGCCGATAAAAGTCATAATTCTACCAGCATAATTCTGTCAGCATAATTCTGTCAGCATAATTTTATTTGCATAATTGGAGATTAATTTGTAATTTTGTGGCTATAAACCTCCTAATTTTTGTTGTCATGAATAAGAATCCTTTCATATTAACCCCAATGATTCCAGAGAAATACTTTTGTGACCGGGAATCTGAAACGATTCAGCTTATAAAGGCTTTGACTAATCAAAGTAACGTTGTTCTCACTTCTCCGCGTCGAGTGGGTAAGACCGGACTTATTAACCACTGCTTTGAACAAGCTACGTTAAAAGATAATTTTATAACTATTTCTATCGACATTTTACACACGACTTCAATTGGCGAGCTGATTATAGAATTAGGTAATGCTGTGTTTAATGCTGTAGCCAAGAAAAGTGACCGACTGTTGTCGAAATTTATTGCGACACTTCGCTCGCTTAGCGCAAGTTTTGGGTATGACCCACTGAATGGAACTCCCACTTTTAATATCAGTCTTGGACAAGTGGCAGCTCCTGAATACACACTTGATGAAATATTCACTTATCTTGAAGATGCAGAAAAACCTTGTATTGTGGCCATATATGAGTTCCAGCAAATCACAAACTATGCCCAGAAAAACGTTGAAGCTCTGCTTCGCAGTCGCATTCAGCGGCTGAAAAACACCTATTTCATATTTGCAGGCAGTGAACGGCGCATTATGAACGAGATGTTCTTCTCAAGCAAACGGCCATTCTATCAAAGCGCGTCACTGCTCAATCTTGACCCGATAGAAATCGATAAGTACGCCGATTTTGTTGTCTATCATTTCAACGAAGCAGGCAAAACAATAGAAATAGAGACGATTAGAAAGGTCTATGAGCAGTGGCAGGGAATAACAATGTATATGCACCGCATTTTCCATGATGCATACATTGAATTGCGCGAGGGGGAGGCGTGCACCGATGACGTAATTAAACAAGTTACCGACAGCTATATCTTACAAAACGAGAAGCGAATGCAAGAGATGCTGGCGTTCATTACAATGCAGCAAAAAGAACTACTTTATGCTATAGCATGCGAAGGAGTGGCAACAGGTATAACCTCGGCAGCCTTTGTAAAGCGTAATCACCTGAAATCGGCAAGTGCGGTGCAGTCGGCAGCTAAGCGGTTGCTTGAATACGACATTATAACGGAGAAAGGGAGAGAGTTCTCTATTTCCGATCCGTTACTTGCAATTTGGCTAAAAAGAAAAATGGGGTGATTGAGGCATCTCAAGTAAGATTAAAGGAGAATCTGCAAGGCCGCACCGGAACCCTCATTGTGAAGTAAAACATTGAAAGTGGGTATAAATAGCAATCGGTGCGATTTTCAGTCGCACCGATTGTCGTATCTGGGTATTAACAGTAAGATTACTGAGCTAAAATGATGTTGATGAGCGCATTCACGTCGTCAACGTCAACAAGGCCGTTGCCGTCCAGGTCGGCACTGCCTGGGTACTGGTCCTTATACTGGTCATAGTTCAGGATAAGGTTAATCATCGCATTCACGTCATCCACATCCACCATAGCACTGCCGTCCACATCGCCATACAATAAATGCTTGTGGAAGAAGATAAGTTTCAGGTCGTTGGTTCCGGTTGTCGAATGCTGTGCGACATAGTATGTGCCTTTCTTGTTAATACTGGTTGACCAGGCCGTAGTAGCATCAGTTTTTGTAGCTTTCATCATTTCTGTGCCGTCGGGGGCAAATAGTTGCAAGGTACTTGACCGGCTGGCTCTCAGTGAAATGCTATCGCCTTGTGCCCCCCTAAAAGTCCACCATGTGATTTGTCCATCTTCTGGTGCTGGATGAGAAAACTCACCGCCACCGGTGATGTCTCCTGCGGCTTCCACAGCTTGAATTTGACGCATGTCGTTATATGTGGCAAATGCAAAGGCGCTGCGTCCCACTTTATCAGTGAGTATGATTTCCAACTCATTTCGGCTAATTGCAGTTGCGTTGCCTTCGACATTTAAGTCGAAGCGGTCGGTTGAGAATGCCACATCAGGCATCTGCCATACATCTTGAATTAAGAACGTGGGATTTTCTAAGTTTATCTTTGGCAGGATCTCCTCGCTGCTATTTACCCAGCGAATAATGCTTTTTATGCTCCCATCGCTATCGGGGTATTTAATAAAATAACCCCTTGGACCTTTACTGGTAAATCCGTTGTTGCCACATATTAGCACATCAATGGAGTGGAAGCCAGTTGGGAGTTGTGATGCGTCGATGTTAAGATTTAAGCGATTGGAAGAAAAAGTACCTGGAGCATTGATGGCTTGCCCATTGTCGATGATATATTTACAAGTAAAACTCTGACTAATGCCGATTGAAGAGAACACCGCAAAATAGCTATGTGCTGGAGCAGAGAAACGTCCCTGATCGTCACTTACCATGTAAAAAAGCGTGTGAAATCCGTCACGAAGCGTGCCGGCGTCAATCTGCATTTTTCCGGAAACTATAGTCGATTGCCGCACGGTGCTCTCTTGGTCAAACCAATAATAGCCATGCGTTATAGACGCTTGCGACAATATCGCTATGGCAATTGTGACTGAAAGTGAAATAAAGCGTCTCATAGTCGTTTATAAGCCCTCCTTTACTTCAATATCAACATTCAGCATGCCTTCGGGTGAAGTTTGACGGTCAACAATACATTTGGTAATGCGTGGGTTGCCCACTACAGGTGTAAATGGCACCGTACCGCCATATATTCCTATTTGCGTGCCATCAGTTCCTAAGTATTGCTTAGCTGCATCTGTCAGCTCAAAGTCGCATCCTAAAGTGTAGTTTCCATCAAACGTCTTAAAAACGTCGCTGATGTTGGGTATCAACCAGTTCTCGCCATTAACAGCAGTGGCAAAAATGTTATTAGTTCCCACATATATGTTGTTACTGGCATTTACATAGCCTTGTGAGTTTGGAATGCCTGTAGCGGAGATAAATATGCAATTAGCATATACATCATACATTGATAAACTTATACTATTATTACTTCTGCCTCTCAAAACACAATTTATATAACTATTATTAGCAACGCCATAAGGCTGCATACTTGCATAATCGTTGCAGTAGCAATTAAAGCAATTCCGTTTTATTGTGCTTGGGTTTTCCATAAGGATGCAATTAATAAAATTAAGGGTGTTTGCAGCCTCTTGATTCCCTGAGTTGTAATAAAAGCTTTTTGTAAGGCATTTATTAAATGTCAATTGGTCGGGGTGTCCGCCGGTTTTGCTACCTTGAATTGACTTATCTATGTATAGCCCTTCAAGATAAGTGCCATTAGCACCATTAGTGAAAACAAGGCTTAAACTGGCGTTGTTGCCACCACCACTTGAAATAACTGTGGCATTCTTCTCGTCTTCTAAGTTATACATACCTGCACCGTATATTTTCAGCTTGTGAGAAATTGTAGCACCCCCAAATACACCCGGTGACAGATTAATAATGTCGTCATCTACAGCAGCATTTGCCGCATTGCTAAATGCGTTGTAACCATGGAACACAGTGATTTCGCCATTATGATATAAGGTGGCGACTGGAGTTTGTGCCTTAGCCGAAACGGTGAATAGCGTAATCACGGCTAAAAGAAGAAAATAATTTTTTTTCATTATAATAGTTTTTTAGTTGCGGCCTCAAGTCCTATAGACCGCTGAAACACAAAAAAAGCGAGGACTGCTTATGCCACACTTTGTAGTCTGATGGTCGTGAGAATTACCTTGAACGCAAAAGGGGTATAATGAGTGCAGTCCACGCCTGTAGCGCGGAAACAGCCACGTCATCCTTTGCGTTCGATAGAAAATTTCTCACGTTTTCAGACCACAAGAATGAGCATAACGCTTCTTAAAAAATGTTGTGATGATGTATGTAAACATCTACCACGTCACAAAATTAGTGCATATCACCGTTATTTCCAAATTACAAAACAGAAAAAACGCAATATGCCAATCTGCAGTATTCGTGTGACAATTACCGCCTTTGCCTTGTTCTGTAGTATTTGAATTATTTATCAAATCCTAACGAGCAAGAAAAAAGATTGTTACTTGCTATTTGGCTCACGAAATGTTTATTATTGGCTCATTAGTTTGCAATATTGAGCCAATTTTCCTAATTTTGTGAGCCGATAAAATTGAGATTTGTGAGTTCGTCGGGATTTGTAATCCCGACGGGTAGAGTCAAGGGATTTTCAATCCCTTAGCGGATTAAAAATCCGCTTCTCCATGCATCGGGATTTCGAAATCCCGATGAACCGGAATCTTATTGTTTTCACGACACAAGACGATACGTGTTCGTCGGGATTTGTAATCCCGACGGGTAGAGTCAAGGGATTTTCAATCCCTTAGCGGATTAAAAATCCGCAACTCCATGCAGCGGGATTTCAAATCCCGCTGAACCGGAATCTCATCGTTTTCACGACATAAGACGATATGTGTTATCATAAAAAAGTCCGCAGCATCGCTCATTGTGAGCGTGTCGCGAACTTTGCTTGCTACGTGTGCAACCGATTGTTATTGTCGGGGTAATCGTGCCCCCTTATCCTCCTGTATTCGCTCTGACATGCTTTCAGCACTGTAGCGGCTGAGCCGAAACAGGTGAGAACAAGTGCCACCGGAAAAGAATAGGTATGGCCGTGAGACCATACCTTTAGTGTGATTGTAATTAATCGTATTATTTCGACATTTGTTCGAAGGTGTTCTTGATGATGTCGATGGCCTTCATCAGTTCAGCCTCCTTGATGCACAACGGCGGGGCGAAGCGGATGATGTCGTCGTGAGTGGGCTTTGCCAGCAGGCCGTTTTCCATCATCTTCACGCAGATGTCCCAAGCTGTCTTTCCCTTGATGGGCTTGGTGACGATGGCGTTGAGCAGACCGCGTCCGCGCACCTCGACGATAAATGGCGAGTCGATTTTCTTGATTTCCTCGCGGAATATCTTACCCATCTTCTCGGCTTTCTCAACGAGTTTTTCTCTCTTAACCACCTTCAGTGCCTCGACGGCAACGCGTGCAGCCAGGGGGAAACCGCCGAAGGTAGAGCCGTGTTCGCCGGGCTTCACGTTGAGCATGATGTCGTCGTCGGCAAGGCAAGCCGATACTGGCAGTACGCCGCCGCCAAGTGCCTTACCCAGCACCACGATGTCGGGACGTATGCCGTCGTGCTCGCTGCACAGCATCTTGCCGGTGCGGGCAATGCCGGTCTGCACTTCGTCGGCAATGAAGAGCACGTTGTGCTTGTGGCACAGGTCGAAGCATTTCTTCAGGTAGCCGTCGTCGGGAACGAACACGCCTGCCTCGCCCTGGATGGGCTCGGCGATAAAGGCGGCCACTTCCTTGCCGTGTTTGTTCAGGGCTTCTTCCAGAGCCTTGGTGTCGTTGTAGGGGATGCGTATGAAGCCCGGGGTGAGCGGACCGTAGTCGGCATACGAGCTGGGGTCATTGCTCATGGTGATCACGGTCACGGTGCGGCCGTGGAAGTTGCCTTCGCAGCAGATGATTTTTACCTTGTCGTTGGGAATGCCTTTTTTCACCACGCCCCAGCGGCGGGCGAGCTTGAGCGAAGTCTCAACGGCCTCGGCACCAGTGTTCATGGGAAGCACCTTGTCATAGCCGAAGTATTCGTGAATGTATTTCTCATATTCGCAGAATGCGTCGTTGTAGAATGCGCGTGAGGTGAGGCACAGCACATCGGCCTGATCTTTGAGGGCCTTCACGATGCGGGGATGGCAGTGACCTTGGTTCACGGCTGAGTATGACGACAAGAAGTCGAAGTATTTCTTGCCTTCCACATCCCACACATAGATGCCTTTGCCTTTGTGCAGCACTACGGGTAGTGGATGATAGTTGTGTGCGCCATAGCGTTCTTCCATAGCCATGAGGCGTTTACTCTCGGTTCTTGTTGCAGCTTTCTTAGCTGCCGGCTTTGTTGTCGTTTTTGTTGCCATGTCGATAAAATATTAGAAAGATTAGCTTTATTCTCTGGTTACTTTATCTTGCAAAGTTACGATTTTTTGTGATAATATGCTACAGTTTGCGTATATTTTTTCTACTTTTTGCTATTCTTTTGGATTGCGGGCTATATTATTGAAGGCGCGTTTCAGCTCGTCGGCCTGTAGCATGACCTGTTCTTCCATATAGGGAGTGGGTGCCGGGCCGAGCGTGTCATACACACTACCGTCTTTGAAATAGAAGCGGCGGTCAATCTTCTTGCCGTTTTCGTCATAGCCTTGCATGAAGGCAAAGATGAGCTGCTCGGTATCGGTGTCGAAAAGAAATTCTTCGTAGTATTTCCTCTTCCCGATGTTGTAGCTGCGGGTGATGAAGTAGAGAGGGTAGTAGTAGAAATGCGGGTCGCCATCGTCGTCCATCACATAGGTGCCTTGCACGGTCTTGTAGAAGAAGTGCAGTGTCTCGGTGGTCTTGCCTTCGCCCCGCACAGTGTAGTTGAGTGTGGTGACCATCTCGTTACCCTGGTTCTTGCCGCTCTTGATGGCTTCTTTGGCCTGGCTATAGGCGTTGCGGATCGAGGTGATGACGGCATCGTCGGGTTGGGCTGCAGCAGCGGTGAGAACCACTATCATGCACGAGATGAGCAGGGTTTGTCTGATAGTTTTCATAATGACGATAATTTAGAGTTATTGATTATTCAAGTTAACTTGCAGTTTATAGTGTGTTGTTTAGAGGTTATAGTGGCTAACGCTAAGCCTTGAAAAGTCAGGTATTCAGCATAATTGTTAATTATATCATCCCTAAACACTAACGATTCTCTAACCTGAGGGTGCTTGTCATTGTGGGAGGAAGGTGGCGAGCTTGCCTAAGCCCAGGTCGTAGCCGCTGTAGTTGCTCATGTTGAAGGCTCGGTCGTCTTGTTCCCACTTGGAGAGTAGTGCAGTGCCTTCGCGACCGTTGGCATCGCGGTAATAGAGTGCCAGGGCATCGTTGTGGGTGGTGTGGTATGACACATACTGCCCGAGCTTGCCGTTGATGGCCAGAATGCCGTTGCCGTAGAAGCGCAGAGTGACTTGCTTGCCCCCCATGTCGCAGGTGTAGTCGCGGCCTAACTCTGCCACCCAGTCGATGGGGTGGTAGGTGATGTCGGTGACTTCGTCGGGTGCTCGCAGCACATTGTCGGCAGGCGACATGGTGGGAATCCACGACATGCTGTGCCCTTCGTTGTCAACCACGTTGATTTTCACCGAGCCGGGGTCGTCGGCACTCATGCGCAGGAGCATGGGGCGGGCATCCTCGGTGCGGTAATACACCTTGCCGTCGTTTTCGCTCTTTTCGCCGTTGAACATTGCCAAGTCGTATTCGTTGATGGCAAGCGACATGCCGGGAGCAAGAGGCTCAACGTACCACAACTGGCCGCTGCCGGTGTTCACTTCAATCTTCTTGACACTTTCAATTTCAGGGTAAAGCGACTTAAACAGTGGGTAGAACGGGCTTGCGTGTAACTGCTCTATCGAAGCGATGTCGCCCAGGTTGGCAACGGCCAGGAGCATCACTTCGTCATCGCCCCACACGGGGTCGAGCGGGCCGGGGAACATAATCTCGGGCATTGAAATGCTTGCTTTGGCTGGAGTCATCTGAGCTTCGGCCATAGTGTCGGCATTAGGTGCTTGTCCGTCGTGGGATGTGCCTGTGCTGGAGCAGCTGCCAAAAGCTAATAGCGCCGTCCACATCATCATTGAGAGAATTATTTGTTTAAGCATATCTATTGGTTGTTTGGGTTATGTGTTCAGCAAAGTTATTAATTATTTTCAACAATCACACTAAACTTAGCGTGAAAAATTAAAAGTCTCCGCTAAAAATTTTCAACACCTTTGTAACAAGTTGATTTCAAATTGAATGATTGCAAATCCGCCTCTAACGGACTTGGCCGTGAAGTGGGTGTGTCATAATTCAGAAAAAGCGTTGAAAACGCAGGCGCATCGAAGATGCGACCATTTCTTTAACACCATGCAAGCAACATCGAAGATGTGCGCAGCTTGGTGAGAGACAGCGACTTAAAAGGTGCTTCGAAGATGCACTATATCAGTGACGTAATCTCAAAATTCAATCAAAGCCTTATGAAATAGAATTATGACACATCCCCAATGTGCGTCTCACGACTTGCCACCAGATTCAGCCCGTTGGGCCACCTCCCCTAACTTTGGAGAGGAGCTGAGCTACAGCAACTTAATTTCGTCGAACTCACGTTGTTTATAGTGTAATCCAACATCAATGGTGTAATACAAATGAATAATATAAAGAGAAGAGCAAAATCTAATCAAAGACAACAAGAAATATCAGACTTGAACTACAAACGATTGAAAATAAAATATATACAACTACGGGGCTCAGTTGAAATTTTACATAGAAAAAACGATCAATAGCTTTTTGATAACGATCGTTTATCGTATAATTCAGATATAATGACCCGAAAATCAACAGATATAAGCATACAGAAAAAACTGGATGATCCAACTCAGGGAATATTTCCCATAAATCTATTCCATACTTCTTTAATATTTCTATAAAAAAGTAAACAAATAAAGTCAGATTATAAGCCATTAAATTGCAAGTAACAAATATCGAACCTTCACCATATGTTTTCTCGGTTCCCATATAAATGCTATAAAACAGATAATCTAATATTATCATTTTAGTTCAGTGTTATAAGATGGATCAATTTGTAATTGAAAATAATATTATAAAGTAGGAGCAAAAAACCTTGCACTCATTTGATTACTTAAAGATTACAATGTAGGCAATAGAATAGCGAAGCAAATGTAAAAACAATGTATGCTAATACACCGTATCCTTTAATTTTGGGGTATTTCTCATTCTTGAATAAATCCTTAAGCTCTTCATAAAAATCATCATCTTTATTTGAAAATAGGACTAAAATAATAGTAATAAAAAATATACACTTTAATATTGTTTCACCAAAAACAGAAAGGTCATAGTGAAAGCAGTATATACTAATTACTGATATTGTAAACCAGACATTTATTACGAATAATACAATAATTAAACCGATAACATCATTTAAGACTTCAAATGACGTGAATTTCGAAAAGAACTTTGTCAAACGATATATTAGATATAAATAGAATTTCATATTGCATTACTTGAAAGGTTGGTTAATCATCAGTCCAACAGTGCTCTGTTTTTATGATGTGGTAAGATATCTTTAAGCAAGGAACCAGCCCAAACAACATATAAAAAGATAGAAATATATAACAATCACAGGGTGTATTTGAACTTTAAGATTATCAAATCTTTCAATTACTTTCATATATCGATTATTGACTTTATAATTAATATATAGTGCTAATAGTGCAACTGCGTAAAATATCAAAAAAAATAAAGGGCTTTTAATGAATGCATATTCTGCCCATAAATCTACGTCAAACACATAATTAATTATACTTATAACTGACAAAAAAAAGAAAATCATGTAACAAGACATATAATAACAGGGAGTAAATATATCTAATCCTTCAAGATTCTTAGAGGAACATTTACAGAAAGCGTAAAACAGATAATCTAATAGTATCATTTTAGTTCAGTGTTATAAGATGGATCAATATGTAATGAGGAATAATATTATACTTAAAATAACATATACACCTACCCCAATACCTTTTATTAAGGCATGAGCCTCGTTTTGGTGTTCTTTTTCGAGTTCCGAGAATAATTCATCTTCATTCATGAATAACCACAAGATAAAAACAACAAGAAGACCAAAACATAATAAATAATTGAAATAAGGGATTTTAGTGTGAAAACAAAATTTAGCGCAAATACTAATTACTGTCGCAATATTCGCTAATGCTATAAACAAAGTATGTGTTAATGCATCGCTTAGGTTCTTATTTGTATAGAGCTTGCCTAATCGATAGAATATGTACAGATAGAATTTCATCTTGCATTACTTAAAAGGTTGGTTAATCATCAGTCCAACTGTTCCATCTTTTACCTGCGGAACTATTACATTCTCTCGCCATTGATTATGGAGCTGATGAAGACCTAATGGCTCACCCTCATATTCATCTTCCTTGTATGATGTTTGCCAGAATTCCTTTGGCAAAGCCCTAAACAGTCCTGTCGGGTCGGTGTATCGCAGTGGGTTGTTCAGACAGTAGGAGTAGCGGTTGTAGCTCTGGGTGTTGTCGGGCAGCTGCACCACCGGGTCGGGGTTGAGGAAGCGTCCCGTGGCAGGTTCGTAGAGCCGAGCGTTCATGTTGATCAGTCCGAACCACGGCAGGTGCTCGTGCCCCGTGTAGCCGTAGCCCAACAGCAGCTCCGGCTGACGAATAGATTTGTTATGCGGTATCATATCGACTATAATTCAGCCCGTTTTACAGTAATCGTCCCATCGGATAGTTTAATATAAGCGATGTTACAAAGATAAACAATAAAAATGAAATAGAAAAATGAATAATGTTAAATCCAATATTTTTTCGGCGGTAATATGCAAAGATTTTCAGTCCTCGCTTTTTGGTGCTTCATATTACCTTTGTCTTAAATTCAGCGAAAAAATAGTGATTTGATTTCCAAGATGATTATTGGCAACAATATTAAAAATATTGCAGATAAAAGCAAGAAGTATAATCCTTCAATCAGGCATCCTTTATTCTTTTTTCTATGATATGCTATGATTTTAAGCCCCTTTTTCTTGTAATACACAATAGATACTGAGATAAGTAATATGACTGAATAGTCTAAAATCTGAATAAAAAAATTTGAAGTACGGTTTAATAATATAGACAAATTAAGCCAAATAACCAAGGAAATACCTGCAGCACCCATAATGATACTCGGCTCACTACTTGGCAGCTTCTGAAAATATTTAGAGCACAGGTAAAAATAGTATCTCAGTAGTTTCATAGTTATAGCCGCAGATGATTTAAACTATTTGTAGAATAAAAACTTAATCAGGTATTCTATTGCTATTGGTAATAGACCACAGAAGACTGGTAACATTAAAATAAACAACAGTATAGTATAACCAGGCCCTATTCTTTTGTATTTTACGAAAATTTTAATTCCTCTTTTTTTTGCTTTGTAGTACCATAGAATAGGCAAATATATAATTAGGAGACATAGTATATCCAATAAATCAGAATGAAAATCTATACCAAAATGGGATAACACGGTCATTATGCACATCCACAGCGAGCATGCAACGCCAAAACTTCCAAAATATAAACTTGGTTTTCCGTTATACGAATAACCTTGAAATCCTATAGCGCAAACATAGAAAAACAAATCATACAATCTCATTGGATGTGATAGTTTTGTTCAACATAATCATATAAATATTGCCCGTAAACGGCATCGGCAACGCCTAACCCAACGGATAATAGTTGTTATATATAGTAATATAGAATGATACTTGCAACTATATAACTTACCACCACCCAACCTTTCAAGGCCTTAAATTTTTCGTCTTTATACGTCTCTTTTAATTCTTCATAATTCTTCTGATTTGATAAAATGAGTCCCAGTCCTATAAAAGTTAAGTTCCATAGTCTATTATGTCCAAACAAAGTATTATCTATATTTATAAGAAAAGTATTCTTTAGAAAACTCATTAATGATTGTATGTTTAATCCGATAAGCATTCCTGTTATCATTCCTCCTTTCATATGGCACAATCCTTTTATCAAATAATCATAGTACCAATCGTTTTCTTCATTCCTCACTCGATCATACATATGAGAAATACGATAGTATATATATTTTATCAGTCTTATCATATCGACTATAATTCAGCCCGTTTTACAGTAATCGTCCCATCAGATAGTTGAAATATATTTTAGATTCTAAAGAAAAATCATAGTTGTAATTTAGTGAAGTGGCTTATTCCCAGTGACTTTGTGGTCGAGAACGAAAATAAATTACAAATGTGTAGTGCAAAAGTATGAATTTTTTTTCATAATTCAACGCATTTTTTCAAAAAAATGGCAATGCAGATGCGTTTTTTCAAAAAAATGAAAATTTTGCATTTCAATCTCATGGTAGCTGACGCTAAATCATAAGAAATCATGCCAGCTCCGTGGTGTCTTTTGGAACTGGCATGATGTGTATAGGTAAGTTCTGTAAATTCCCAAACCAATATGACTCAAGCAATTTATAGAACTTACCTTTAATGAAGTGATAGCGCTCGTCGCTATTATTCCACGGTGATGGTCTTGCCTGCGCTGTGGGCGGTGAGCTGTGGTGCATACTGACATTGTGCAGTGGCAATGCCGGCACTGAACTCGCCGCTGTTGGTCACATAGAGGTCGTAGGTGATCACGTGCGTGCCCTTTTGCAGGTCGGTGAAGAAGAGGTTGGTGATCGCATCTTTTGTCTCAAGGTAGTACCATGCGCGGTCGGCATAGCGATGCCCGCTGATTTGGTCCACCGGCTCGAAGCAGGCGGCGCGTTCGTCCTTGACGGTGACAAAGTCGAGGTCTTTGTTGTTCTTGATGATGAGTCGCACCTGCACTTTGTCGCCCACCTTGAATGCCGTAACAGGCACTAAGGTGCCGTCGGTGTTATAGCGGTAGAACTCCTTGTTGATGCTGATTTCGGTGATTGCCACCTCGGGAATTTGCTTCATGGGTGCTGTGAACTGAGTATATACGGCTCCCCAGGCGGGACTGCTGCCGCTGCGCTCGATGATGAGCGATGCGCCCGCGCGGGCTTCGATGGTCTTGCGGCAATAACCCAAGTATTCGTCGAGCTTTTCAAATTCCAGCACTTCACCTCCTACGCTCACCTTTGGCATCGGGTTGCGCTCCAGCCATTGCGTGCCGGTGGAGACAAGGCTATAGACGGCATCGGCGGCAAGGCTCGACGAGCCCCAGTCGTTGCTCTGCTTCATGAGCAGCATCCACTTGCGCACATTGTCAAGTTCCTGCTGGCGTGGGTCGCACTCGTTGAGGGCTTGCAGGATGGTGGAGGTCACAGCCACCTTGTCGAAGTAGCGCCAGCCCACCTGCAGGTTGTCCCAGTACATTCCCAACTCGGGCTTTACAAGTGCAAACTGCCGCACGCTTTCCATGATGTCTGTGGCTGTGGCTGCGTAGCCGTTGCGCTTCAGGGTCATGGCATAGAAAGCTTTCTCGCCCAGCGACAGGCCCTTGCCCCAGTTCTTGTTCATGTGTTTGAGCACCTTGTCAAAGAGCGACTTGCTGTTGCTCGACATGGGCACGTCGTTATACAATGTGCGTGTGTAGGCATAGGTGGTGAACCAGTCCAGCGATTTCTTGTCTTTCTGCTCATTATACATGCGCAGCATTTCACGGTCGAGGTAGCTAAGGGCTTTCTTGGTCATTGCGGTGAGGCGTGCATCATCGGGCAGGAAACCGACGTGGCGTATCTCGCCTATCAGTTGCAGCACTTCCTCGGTCACCCACACCGACGACTTGCAGTCGGGGTAGCGATACCACGTCCAGCCGCCATCGCCCAGCTGCAGCTTCTCGAGGGCTTCGATAATCTTGTTGCGTTCGGCCTTCATGAGCTCGACGTCCAGCAGCTCGTTGATGCGCGACATGCGCAGCGTCTGTCGGTCGGCTTCGCGCACCCAGGGCGAGGCTAACAGTGTGCCCACCTTCAGGTCTTGGTTCTTGGCGAGCATCGAGACCAGTGTAGAGTCCTCGTCGTGAGTCTTCCAGTAGTTCACGGCCTCACGAATTTGTGGCTGAGCGTTGGCAATGCCCTGTGCGATGTCTATTGCAAAGAGGTTGTGTGCCAGGCGTGTGGAGATGTTATAGTTCTCATCGAAGATTGTGGGCAGGGCAGTGATGCAATACCACATCGGGTTGTCGCAGTATTCCAGTGTGACGCGGGCCTTGCTGGCCACTTGAGGAATGTCGGCAACGAAGCGTTGTGCTCCGGCTTCGATATAGAACGGCTTAGTCTCGATCACCGGCGATGCGGCTTCGAGCACGGGTATCATCACTTGCTCGCCGTCGCCGTGGCTGTCGTTGGCAGCCTTCACGCGCAGCCCTACGAATGCGATGTCGTCGGGCACCGTCCAGCCTATTTTCACTGCTTGAGTGCCGCGCGGGTCAAGTGGCGCATTGAAATTCTTGCTGGTGAATATCTCGCCCGTGCGCGGGTCAAACAGCTCAATCACTGCCTGTGCCGTCGTGGCTGCATCGGTGGCATTCTGCACATTGGCAGCAAGGGTGGCAACATCGCCGTGGCGCAGGAAACGCGGTGCATTGGCTTTCACCATGATGGGCTTCTGAGTGAGAACCTCCTGGCCGAAAATGTCGGTATAGAGCATCTTGTCAAGGCCGATGGCTTGCACAATCCATGTGGTGTTGAATTCGGGCGCGTCAAACTCAATCTGCACGTTGCCTTGTTCGTCGCTTGTGAGCATGGGCAGCCACAGTGCCGTCTTGACGTCGGTCTCGCGAAGCTTGATGTTGTCGAGTGCAGGGTTAGGAGCCGTTTCTTGTGATTTCTCTTCTTCGGCACTGCCCATCTCGTCCATCATCGCGCTTTCCCTCATCACCATGTTGTCGGCTGCGACAGCGCTTTTCAGCATGCGCACGGAGGCTCCACCCATTGCCATGTTGGACTCATATACCCTGAGCCTGCTAAAGATATACTGGTCGTAAATAAACAGATATGGCTCGGAATAACTGTTTTCGTCAAGCTGCTCCTGCGACCATGATTTCGTGTGGCTGTTGGTGCCGGTGTAGTTCATAGTGCCCACGCTGAACAGCGACTGGCTCCTGTAGGGTGCCGAGAGGTTCCAGGTGTTGGCGGCGATGCTGTTGATTGCCTTGTCATACATCTCGAAGATCAGAGCTCCAGGCCGTGGCTTGCCGTCTTTATCTACGAGCTGCAAGGTCCAGTGCTCGCGTTCGCCGGGCACCAGCTTGTTGCGGAAGGTGGTGGCCTTCACTTTCAGCTTTTGAGCGTTGGCCGGGGCCGATAGTGTGAAATTCTCGGTCTTTACAACCTTGTCGTGAACGTTCACAAACTCAATGTTTACGTATTCTTCCCTGTCGTTGGGAATTGTCACGGTGAACTGGTGCAATCCGGGCTTGTAGTGCAACCAGCCTTCTTTAATAATCTTTTTGCGTGACTGTGCCACATAGTAGATGTGCGACTCCGGAGCACTGGTGCCGATGATGATGTGGGCAACATTGTTTTCATCGACCCGCCTGCTGGCTTCGGGAATCCACATGGTGGTGTTGTCGATGGGCGCAATGTTATCGGTCTCTCGATAAAGTGTTATGCGTGTTATGGCATGAGCATCATCGTCGTCTTCGTCGCTGCCGGTAATCGAAATTCTCAGGTCGTATTGTCGTGAGGGCAGTGAGGTGAAGTCGATCACCGGATTGTCGGTGCTCAAGGTGCCGGTCTTCACTACTTGCTTGGTAGTGAGGTCGGTCAATGTCCAGTCGCATGTGGTGGTCGCACTCTCGCTGTCGGTGCTGTTGAATTTCAGTGGCAGCTTCAGTGGCTCGGTGTTGACGTGTGTGATGTCGAATTTAGTAAGTTCTATGCCGCGCCGCTGACCGATGATGAAATAGTGGTCGGCCTCGTGGGTCTCGCCGGCGGCATCGGTGCAGGTGGCGTGCAGCTTGTAGTTATAGTATGCCCAGCGTTTGTTGTTCTTGTTTTCATAGAATTTGTCGGCAGGCACTTCGATGGTGAAAATGCCGTTGGCGTCGGTCGTGGCTATGGTGTCGATCATCATCTCGCCGCTGTCGTTGTTACGAGCCCACCACCACCATCGCCATTCGTCCTGGTAGAGTTGCAGTTTTACCTCGGTGTTGGCTATGGGCATTCCGCTGTAGGTCTCGGCCTTGCCTTGAAGGGTTACCTTTTCGCCCAGTGTGAAGCTGGATTTGGCATCGGGGAAGGTGATGTCGAACGTCGGGGTCTTGTATTCACTCACCGCCACGCGATGGTAGGTATAGCCGCGGTTACCCTTGGCGGCAGTGACATTGATGACGAAGTTGCCGTTCATGCGGTCGGTGGGTACGTCGAATGTGCCCTCGGCACGACCATAGTCGTCGGTAGTCACTTCGGTCGAGGCGACTTCCTTGCCGTTAGGATCCTTGAACACTACCTTGTAGCTCGTTTGTGGAATGACGTTGCGCACGTTAATGCCCGTCTCGTAAGCCACAATGGCCCATTTCACTGTCTCACCGGGGCGATAAATGGCAAGGTCGGTAAACACCTCAACATTAGAGTTCTTGTAGTCGGAACCATTTCTGAACGTTGAATATGGCATTGAGTTGCTGTAGCGGTCGTCGCCTAATGTGGCGATTAAGTCGCACCTATTCTCATATACCCGTTTGCCTTGGCTAATGTTCAGGCAGCCATTGGCATCGGTCTTGCCTAAGTCGCCGCCACGATATGAAATGCTGACTCCGGGAACGGGTGCTCCGGTCGTGGAATTGACCACCAGTATCGAACTCTTGAGCTCGTCGTTGAGCGATAGTGGCTCCCTAACGGCGAGCATCATGATGTCGGTGACCGTCAGCTTATTATAGTATTCAATCGAATTGTCGCTTATGGTTTTATTGCCTACTTTGTATTCGGGCAATATCATGTAGATGCCGTAGGGCAGTGTGCCAATGCTGGCGCTGAGATTTGAGCTGTTGAAAGGCACAGTGCCGTCGGTGTGCACGTGCACGGTCTTGACCAGGTTGAGCTTTGACATATCTACCTTTTCGCCAAATTTCTCGTCTAAGCGATTAATCAGTTTGTCGGGGAAACGATAGACCTTAATGTCGATGTCGTTGACATTACGAGATGACACTTCGACGGTAACATTCTCCTTTGATGTGGCATTCTCTGGGTATTTTACGCTCACCGATTTTGACTCTATGTCGATAATTTTGTTCTTTATGGCCGGAGTGTAGTAAGAGTTAGGGAACCGTGCCACATATTCCTTGTACAGGTCATAGCTATAGCTGCCATAAGTTTTAGTCAATGCCAATCCCGAGTGCTCATTATCGCTGAACTTGCGGTACAGATCGTCGGCGCCGTAGGTGCTGTGCTCCAGATATGCAAATATGTAGGCAGGCACATTTTCGGTCTCGTTTTCAATCCACTGTTTATGAATTTTATCACTCAGGTCGATGTTCTGACTATTTTCTGCCATGTCGGCGCATTTGAGCGAAAGGAATTCATACAGGGTGGGGATGTAGGTGGGCGCAATATCGTCATAGACTATTGTTCCCTGCATTTTGGTGATGGGAATTCGCTTGAGCTCATCGGGCTGTGAGAGTGCTTGCTGCAATAGCTGGGCGATTTTGTTGTTGAATTGTGCTATGCTCCATTCGCTATAGTCGTCGGGCAGGGGAGCGTCTTCCGGGCTTGTGCGGCCGCTGCGGGCGAAGTTGTCGGAATAATTGTTCATCACCATTGCCTCAAAGTAGTAGAGCAATGCCTTGATGTGTGGTTTCTTCTCAATGGCGATAGTGGAGTCGATGCGGCTGATGATTTCGGGCATTTTTTCTTCCGAGATGCCGCTTTGTGCTATGCTGTAGCGCACCAGTGCATCCACCACCATCTGGCCGTTGCCGTTGCGCAGGGCCTTGTTAAGATCGCTGATGGCATTTTCCGAGACTGTCTGGGGATAGTTGAAGTCAACCACCACCTTGGCATTCTTGCCATGGAATGTGAATGGTATTAAAGCCATGACTGTGAGTATTAATCCGGTGAGTTTCATATCTTGGTAATTTTTTAGTAAACGAGTAAACAAGTAAACGAGTAAACGAGTAAACGAGCTGGCTGACGCAAATTTAGCTACAAGCTACAAGTGCGCGTTCCGCCCCATTATTCATTATTAATTATTCATTATTAATTAGCTTGGTAGCTACTCAAGCGTGAGCTCATTATTCATTATTAATTATTCATTATTAATTAGCTACGAGCTACAAGCTGCGAGTTCCAAGTGGCTGGCGCCGGTTCTCGGATGCTCTCACTATCTTCGTTAATTTCTAATAGGTCTTTTTACAAAGCAAGCCTTTCCAGTCTTGTGACGCCGCACAAACACATAGAAAGGCTCGTGATTTTAATGCACTATTTTATCTCTTGCGGTTCCGGAGCATCGATCGCGTGAACTTTGCTTCGGTAATCTTTAACAAGAACATTTGTCGTTTGCTGAGCACCTTTGAGAATTTCTCGAAGTATTTTGCCTCAATTTCGCCTTCGCGCACCTTGGCATGCGACAGTGCTTCGGCAGCTTGCATATATTCGCTATCGGTGGGAGATTTCTTTTTCTCTATCTCCGATGCCAGCTTGCGGGCATCGCGGTTGGTCTGATAGATTTCCTTCTCCATCTCTTGATACAGCGGCATGAACTGCTCCTGCTGCGTCTGCGTCAGTCCCACATCGGCAATTATCATCTTGTGCTTAGCTTCGAGCATCTCCTGCCCCCACTTCGAGCGGTTGCCCTGGGCGTTGAGCCCCATGGCAATGATTGCGATAAACAATAATGTGAGTAGTTTTCTCATAAATGATAATGTCTGGTGAAATGGTTTTTTACTGTTACGGTTCTATCTCCGTGTCCATCATCACACTGTCTTCGTAGGTCATGATGTCGTAGTCGCTGGCACCGCCGCTCATGATAAACTCATCGGCGTTGTTGTCCATGTAGATACCCGTAGCTATCTCGCTCACACGCTGCTCGGTGCTGATGTTCTGCTTGAAACCGGTGAACACTTTCATCATGCACCACACGCCGGCAAACATTGCAGCCATATATAAGTAAGGTCTTACGGTCACCCATAGCGATGGCTTTTCATCGACCTTGGTAATCTCCACGTCGGGAAGCATGGCAGTCATGCGACTGTTGAACTCGTCGAAGTAGCCTTCAGGTGTCTTGAACCCCGAGTCCTTACCTATTCTGTCTAATATTTCGCTTTTTTCCTGTTTCATGACATCTGTTTGACTCATCGATGGGTGAAAAGTTTAATCCTGCTCGTCGAAAAACGACTCGATTTTTTTCACTGCGTGATGATAGCTCGCTTTCAGGGCGCCGGTGGAGGTGCCCAGAATTTGCGACATGTCTTCATATTTCATCTCATCATAGTAGCGCATGTTGAACACAAGACGCTGCTTTTCGGGCAACGAGGCAATGGCTCGCTGGAGTTTTACCTGTATCTCATCGCCATCAAACCAGCGGTCGCTCTCGAGTGTGTTCACAAGGAAGCTGTCGTCGTCGTCAAGCGAAATGTTGTTTTGCACTTTCTTCTTGTTGATAAAGGTGATCGACTCATTTATGGCTATCTTATAGAGCCAGGTCGAGAGCTTGGCATCGCCGCGAAAGTTGTCGATACTCGTCCAAGCCTTCAAGAAGGTGTTCTGCAGCACGTCGTTAGCATCGTCGTGGTCTATCACCATGCGACGAATTTGCCAGTACAGGGTGCTGGAATAGTGCGCAATAACCTCGCCAAACGCCTCACGTGCTGTGCCTTGGTGATGAAGGCGTTCGATTACTGCTGCTTCGTCGTATGTCTGTCTTGATGCCATTGTGAGCGTAAAGTTACAGATTTTCTGCAACATTCATGCAAAAATTGCGCCAAAAGGCGCATCCGTTTCGTTTTTTTAAGAATTTAATGCTGCAATGCTACGGCGCGACACCTTCACTGGCTATGGGCTCGAAGCCACACAACAATACATGAGAATATTAGACTATAAGCCACATAGGAATACATGAGAGTTTAGACTATAAGCAACATAAGAATACATAAGGGCTGGCGCCTGAGCAATTCAGAATTATGAATTATGAATGAGTCGCAATGCGCAGTAAGCCCTTTCACCAGTTCTGGCGGATTTATAATCCGCCAGGGCTTAACGGGGGATTTGCAATCCCCGCGCCGGCACGACACATCGGTAGCCCTCACGGGGTGGCGGATTGCAAATCCGCATGTTACCTGGCGGCCGGATTGCAAATCCAACCGAACGAGGGATTCTACAGATTGCGGACATTTTTTTGACTATAAGCAACATAAGAATACATAAGGGCTGGCGCCTGAACAATTCAGGATTATGAATGAGTCGCGATGCGCAGTATAACATACCTTCATCAAGGGTTGTCAGTGTCCACAAATTGAGTCGTAGTCAAGCGTGCCATACACCACACGCTTCAGGCGCTTAAAGGCCGGCGACAGTGGGTCGTCATCGGGATTGTAATACTTCGATCGCAGGCCGGCAAGGTGAAACAGCATATGGCTCAGGACGTCGCTCGTGAACGGCACGTTGACCGACGAACGAAGAGCGCTCACCACTTCGGGGTGAAGACGGGCATAAACCGGGCTGCACCAGACCACGAAGGGGATGTCGTTCTGAGCATGCAGTATTTCGGGGGTCTTAACATTGTCGTTCTGACGGCCCATCTGGTGACGGTAGTCGTAGGCTTCCTCGCCGTGGTCGGAGAAGTATATCACCACGGCATTGCACTCACGGTAGTAATCGAAGATTCGGCCCAGCACACGGTCGTTATAGCGCGTGGCATTGTCATAGTCGGCTATGTAGCTGCGCTCCGACGGTGAGCGGTCGGAGCGCTTCACCGAGTCGGCAGTGAAATATGCGTTGGCATTGTCGTGAGGATAGCGCTGCGACGGTGACACATGTTGACCCATCAGGTGAAGCACCACGAGTTCACGCGACCGGCACTGGCCGTGACGGCGCAGGTAGTCGT
>DGVT01000119.1 GCA_002395965.1 Porphyromonadaceae bacterium UBA4277 | reverse complement strand
CCTTCAAGATGGACTACTACTGGATGATGGGTGATAACCGTGACAACTCGCTCGACTCACGTTACTGGGGCTTCGTGCCCGAGGACCACATCGTGGGCACGCCAATGATAGTTCTGATCTCATTTGACAAGGACAAGTCGCTGTTTAATGGGGGAATTCGCTGGAACCGCATCTTTAAGTCCTCAAACCCCGATAAGTGACACCCTTGCTCAACAACACTGCTAAGCCTATAATCACCGGGTCGATGGCCGCCGGTAGCACACGCTACTGGGCTGCGGCTGTGCATGCCGGTCGGGTTGTGGTTGACACCGGAGAGCAACGGCTGCCACTACGCCACAGTCATCACCGCTACGACATCTGCGGCCCCAATGGTGTGCAGACGCTCACCGTGCCGCTTGTGGCCGACACTCACAACATGGCTGCCCCCATGCGTGACGTGCGCATCAGCGAGCACGCCCACTGGCGGCGCGTGCACTGGGGAGCACTCTACAGCGCCTATGGCAAGACGCCCTACTTCGACTATGTGGCCGACGATTTGCAGCGCATCATCGGTGGGTCGCAGCATTTCCTGCTCGACTTCAACCGGCAAATGCAAGAACTCATTACCGACTTCATGGCGCTGCCCGTTGCTTTTGAATATAAGCCGGTTGATGCCAACTTGCTTGGAGAGGCTGTTGACATGCGGCAGATTCTTGGTGCCAAGAAGTGCGACAATCGGCAACTTCCCGACGTGGCCTATTACCAGCTCTGGCAAGACAGGTTCGGTTTCGTGCCCCACCTCAGCATCATCGACCTGATGATGAACACCGGCCGCGAAGGCCTCCTCACCCTGACGCAGATGCACACACCGGGGTAGCCCGGCCGGGTGGGCGAAAGGTGCGTTTGTCAGCACGTCCAAATGTTTCGAGCTCGGTGAAAAAATTATTGTTTTTTAAGGAGTTTGCGCGTTTGTGTTTCCGTATTTTTTTGTAATTTTGTATGTTTTTGGACGACATGGAATGTGCAGTCATTTGTGTGTCGTGTAAACCGTTGTTGTCCAAGCTTTTAATATGATATTACAATAACAATTATATGGCAGACGAATTAACTATTCAAGAGAACGAACAAGCGAGAGAATATTCAGCAAGTAACATTCAAGTGCTCGAGGGACTTGAGGCAGTGCGCAAGCGTCCGTCGATGTACATTGGCGACACTCACGACAAGGGTCTTCACCACCTGGTGAGCGAAGTCGTGGATAACTCAATCGACGAGGCTTTGGCGGGCTTCTGCGACCATATCGACGTTGTGATTACCGAGGACAACAGCATTCGTGTGAGCGACAATGGCCGCGGTATCCCTGTGGATGAGCACGAAAAGCTGCACAAGAGCGCCCTCGAAGTGGTTATGACCGTGCTGCACGCCGGCGGAAAGTTTGACAAAGGCTCCTACAAGGTGTCGGGCGGCCTTCACGGCGTGGGCGTGAGCTGCGTGAATGCGCTTAGCGACTATCTGCGTGCCGAGGTGCGCCGTGAGGGCAAGGTCTATATGCAGGAATACTCCAAAGGACAGCCCAAGGCTCCCGTGGCAGTGGTGGGCACTTGTGCCGAGGAGGAACATGGCACGACGGTGATTTTCCATCCCGACCCAACCATCTTCCAGCAGACGATTTACAACTTCCAGACACTGTCGAACCGCTTGCGCGACTTGGCCTACCTTAATGCCGGCGTCACGCTGACGCTCACCGACTTGCGTAACAACGACGAGCAGGGCAATCCCAAGAAGGAGACCTACTACAGCCGCACCGGCCTCGACGAGTTTGTGCGTTACATCGATGCCAGCAAAGAACCGCTCATCAACGACGTGATTCACATTACCAACAACAAGGGCGCAATACCTGTGGAGGTGGCAATGACCTATAACACGTCGTTTAACGAAAACATCTATTCGTTTGTCAACAACATCAACACAATAGAGGGCGGAACGCACCTCACCGGTTTCCGTCGCGGCCTTGGAGCCACGCTCAAGAAATATGCCGAGGACAACAAGATGCTCGAGAAGGTGAAGGTGGAAATCAAGCCCGAGGACTTCCGCGAGGGTCTGACTGCCGTGATCTCGGTAAAGGTGCTCGAACCGCAGTTTGAGGGCCAGACGAAGACCAAGTTGGGTAACACCGAGGCCATCGGCGCTGTGGATACCAGCGTGCGCGAGGCATTGAGCATTTATCTTGAGGAGCACCCCACGCAGGCCAAGGCTATTGTGGAGAAAATCGTGCTTGCCGCTACGGCACGCCATGCTGCCCAGAACGCCCGCCTCAAGGTTCAGCGCAAGTCGCCGCTTGCCGGCGGTGGACTGCCCGGCAAACTTGCCGACTGCTCGAGCAAGGACCCCGCCGAGAGCGAGCTGTTTCTGGTCGAGGGTGACTCGGCAGGCGGATCGGCCAAGCAAGGCCGCGACCGTCAGTTCCAGGCAATCCTGCCACTGCGAGGCAAGATTCTCAACGTGGAGAAGGCTATGGACCACAAGGTGTTTGAGAGCGACTCGGTGGTGACCATCTTCCGTGCATTGGGTGTAACCATCGGCACCGAGGAAGACCCCAAGGAGGCCAACCTGAGCAAGCTGCGCTACCATCGCATCATCATCATGACCGATGCCGACGTCGATGGTGAGCACATTGCCACGCTGCTGATGACATTCTTCTTCCGCCGCATGCGTCCCATTATCGACAATGGCTATCTCTACATTGCCACGCCGCCACTGTATCGCGCCAGCTACCGCAACAACGAGGAATATTGCTGGACCGACGTACAGCTGCGCCAGTTTATCGACAAGTATGCAGCCGGCAACGAGGACCAGGTGAAAGTGCAGCGTTACAAAGGTCTGGGTGAGATGAATCCCGAGCAGTTGTGGGACACTACCATGGATCCAGAGAACCGCATGCTCAAGCGCGTGAGCATCAGCGATGCCGCCGAGGCCGACCGCGTGTTCTCGATGCTCATGGGCGAGGATGTGGAGCCGCGCCGCCGCTTCATCGAGGAGAATGCCACCTACGCTAATATCGACTCGTAACTAATTAATAATTAATAATTAGTAATTAATAATTAATAATGAATAATGAGCGCATGGCGCACTCGTAGCTCGAGGCTAATGAGTAATTAATAATTAATAATGAATAATGAGTAATGGAGCATGGCGCACTCGTAGCTTGCATGACCAAGCAATGCTTGGCCCTACTTAACGATTAACAGAAAAAGCCGGCGTTTGCCAGCTTGTTTACTTGTTTACTCGTTTACTCGTTTACTAAAAGAGCTTGTTTACTCGTTTACTAAAAGAGCTTGTTTACTCGTTTTCTAAAGAAATATCAACAAAACTATTAACCTTCAATAAAAACTGAGCAATTATGCCAAAGATTTCTCAACGCGGCGTTGAAATGCCCGCATCACCCATTCGCAAGCTGGCTCCATTTGCTGTGGCAGCTAAGCAGAAGGGTATTAAAGTGTATCACTTAAACATCGGCCAGCCCGATCTGCCCACGCCTCAAGAGGGCCTTGATGCGCTCAAGACGATAGATCGCAAGGTGCTGGAATACTCACCCTCTCAGGGCTATCAGAGCTATCTCGACGGCCTGGTGAAGTATTATGCAAAGTATAATATCAACCTGAATGCCAACGACATTATCGTGACATGCGGCGGCAGTGAGGCACTCCAGTTTGCTTTCCTGGCATGCTTCAATCCGGGCGACGAACTCATCGTTCCCGAACCGGTGTATGCCAACTATATGGGCTTTGCATGTGAGATGGGCGTGAAAGTGCGCACCATTACCACCAAGATTGAAAACGGATTTGCACTGCCGGCTATCGAAGAGTTTGAAAAACTAATCAATGCCCGCACTCGTGCCATCATGATTTGCAATCCTAATAACCCCACCGGCACACTCTACACTAAGGAAGAGCTCATGCAACTGCGTGACTTGGTGAAGAAGTATGACCTGTATCTCATTGCCGATGAGGTGTATCGTGAGTATGTATATAGCGATGCCCCCTATGTGAGTGCGCTGCACCTCGAGGGCATCGAGGACAACGTGGTTCTCATCGACTCGGTGTCGAAGCGTTACAGTGAGTGTGGTATTCGCATCGGTGCGTTCATCACCCGCAATGCCGAGCTGCGCAGTGCCGTGATGAAGTTTGCCCAGGCTCGCCTGAGCCCACCGTTGATTGGTCAGATAGTTGCCGAGGCATCGCTTGCTGCTCCGCAGCAGTATCACCAGGGTGTATATGACGAGTACATAGCCCGTCGCAACTGTCTGGTAGAGGGCTTGAACAAGATTCCCGGCGTTTATTCGCCCATGCCCATGGGAGCTTTCTACACGGTGGTGAAGCTGCCTGTGCAGGACAGCGATGACTTCTGCCGCTGGTGTCTGGAAGAGTTTAGCTATGAGGGCGAAACCGTGATGATGGCTCCTGCCACCGGTTTCTATGCCACACCCGGTGCCGGCAAGAACGAGGTGCGCATGGCCTATGTGCTGAAAATCGACGACTTGAAGCGTGCACTTGTGGTGCTCGAGAAAGCTCTCGAGGCCTATAACGCTCGTTAAAACCTGAACACTTATAGAAAGGTTGACAGCTCTTAGCGCAGCACCTTTCGACCATTACCGACGACGATGCCCTTGGTGTCGTCGTCGGCCTGTTTTCCGTCGATAGTGTACCATTGCTCCTTTTCGTGTCTGTCACCGATTGCAATCTTATCGGCATCAATTAATTCGACGCTGTCGTGCCTTTTACACAAGTGCGAAAACTCCTTTTTCCTGACTTCGTCATTGCGCCACCCAAAATTCGTCAGTGAATAGTTTTGCTATTCGCTGATGTCTTTTCATGGGCATTGTTTTGGTGAAAGTCTTGCCGCTCTCGGGCAGGCGGAAGACGATTGTGGTTACGGTCTTGGCCATGTTGAGCACTTTGTTCACGCTCAGTCCTATGTTGGCGGCC
>DGVT01000095.1 GCA_002395965.1 Porphyromonadaceae bacterium UBA4277 | reverse complement strand
GTAAACAAGTAAACAAGTAAACGAGTAAACGAGTAAACAAGTAAACAAGCTGGCTGACGCCTGTAGTAGCTATGAGCTACGAGCGGCTGACGCCTGAACAATTCATCATTCTCGATTAGGCCGGGCCGTCGGGTATTATCAAGCGCATGGTAGTAACGAGCAGAATGGTACCGATAGCATTTTTCGTCGAAGACGAAATTATCTCTTTAACCCCACTTTACGGGAGCTTCAGCTCCCTAAGTGGGGACCTATGGCAGCGTGAGGAGTCCTACGTCGATAGATGTAGGACAATAATAGCATGAAGGCAGCGTTAAATACACATGAGCACGACAAAATCACTATATCACATAGTCATCAACACCAAGGGCAGATTAATGACTATACCAGAGGAGAATAAGCGGCAACTTTATGCTTATATCTATGGCATAATAAAGAATAAGGGTTGCACTTTGGTTAGGATGAATGGCATACCAAATCACATGCACATGTTGATAGACCTTTCAGCCGAGGTGTCGCTATCGGAATTCATGCGCGAGCTGAAACGCAGTTCGTCATTATGGGCGAAATCACATCGAGAGTTGTTCCCTATGTTTATGGGCTGGGGAAAAGAGTATTACGCTTTCTCGTGTGGTGCTGACCAGAAAGAGCCGATAGTAGAATATATAAAGAACCAGGAAAACCACCACCACGTAATCGGATTTGACGATGAGATGCGCGACATGACAAGGCGTAATGAGTGTGAATTCTACACCTATGACTGACGATGTCATACATCTATCGACGTATGACCTTGTGTTTCGGCGATACAACCCCACTTAGGGAGCTGGCGCTCCTGTAAAGTGGGGCTAAAGAGATAATTTCATCTTCGATGAAAACCAGCCCGATAGGCTGTTAGCAACACAATTCGTGCCAATGTACACTACATATCGATGTAATTTGTGAAATCTGTGCAAGTACAATTGCTCCGCTACACGTCTCTTGTAGCTTTTGGCTATAGAGGTAAATAAGGTGCGAAGGGCAAAAAAATTGCGTGGGATTTAACTTTTTGCTATTTTCGCAGTCTAAAGGACAAACGTTTAATTACTTTTCAAGATGAAGAAGATTACTCTTGCAGCCTTGAGCGCTGCATTGATAATGTTGAGCAGTTGCTCATCTACCAACCAGTTCTATGGTGCCGCCACCGGCGCATCGTTAGGCGGCCTGTTCGGCTCGGCAATAGGCGGCCTCACCGGCGGTCATCGGGGTCACAACATGGGCACCGTATTAGGCATGGCCGTGGGTGCTGCCGTGGGTGCCGCCGCCACGGCTCCCAAGACGCAGAACGACAACTACCGGTCGTCGGACTACAACTACGACTATGACCGCGACGACTACCGCCAGAACAATTCCTACAGCCCTTATGCCGACATTGTGATCGAGGACGTGCGCTTTGTGGAGAGTAACAGCAACGAGTGCATCGATGCCGGCGAGCATGCCAAGATCACTTTCGTAATCCGCAATCATGGACGCAACTATGTGTACGACTTAGCACCGGTGATCACCGTGAGCGGCACCAAGCAGATATTCCTGTCGCCCACGGCCATCGTGAGCGAGCTGGCTCCCGGCGGAGCCGTGCGCTACCAGGCCGAAGTGGTGGCAACCAACAAGCTGAAGAACGGCCGCACCGACTTCTCGATAGGCATGAGCGACGGCGACCACCTCTACACGCTGTGCTCGTTCCAGCTCGGCACCCGCAGCCGCTAACGCCCACAGATATTAAAAGAATATAACTGCTCACCTTGAGGATGCTTGAGGTGAGCGTTTTTTTTGCTATTTTTGTCAGGCGATTCACTTCAACCCAAATCGGTCAATAGTTTTTTTTCGTGCCCCGATGCAGCAAATTTAATTTTTGTTGTCTATATATTGATGAATTCTAAAAGCCATACCGACTATACTGACGAGTTGCTGAGCCGCGCCCGCCATAGCGACAGCCACGCTCTGGAGATGCTTTACAAGCAGCACCACGAACGCCTGCTTGCCATCGCGTGCCGCTACATCCCCGATGTGGAGATGGCACGTGATGTGGAACATGACGCATGGGTGATGATACTCACCTCGCTCGACTCGCTGCACGATTCTTCGAAACTCACGTCGTGGATGGGTAGTATAGTGCGCAACATGGCACTTAACTTCCTCAAGCAAAGTCACAACAATCAGCACGTTCCACTTGAGCAAGCCGAGCACGCAATCACCGAGACGGCCGCCGACGAACTGCAGCCTATCTCACTACCACTGATTCAAGCGATGGTGCAGCAACTGCCACAGGGCTATGAACAGGTGTTCAGGCTCAACACGTTTGAAGGTCTCAGTCACCGTGAAATAGGTGAACGCCTTGGCATTACAGCCAGCAGCAGCCGCTCACAGCTCACGCGCGCCAGGAAGATGCTCCAGGAAATGATTAAGCAGCACTGGGCACTGCTTGCAGCCGCCATAGCCTTGTTATTACCCATGGGGATGCTCCTGCTACAGAAAAGAGGGAACGAAAACCTCCCGCAACCACAGCGGCGAGTTGCCAATTCGCAGCAACCGGCACCTGTCACTGAAGCGCCACTGAACATCACGGCTTCAGGCAATAGTGGCTATGCCCATAGCAGTATAGATGCCATTGCCCGAAGCACAAGTAACGACATGCCGCCGGTTAGGGCTGCAGGCGATACAGCATCGGTCTTTAACGGCTTAGGCATCTCAGCCACCCATATTTCACATCCGGGCATTGATGTAGCGGCCCTCCCCGAGGTGCAAATAGTGGTTCGGCCCGTGAAGTCAATTAAAGCGACACGTTTGCCAAAACAAGACAAATTGTCAAATCGCTTGAAACTGCACTTAGCCTACGGTGGTGGTGCCCCTGTCACCAGCTCGACGGTTACCGACAATTTCCTTTCGGTCATCAACTTTGCCGGTGGTGAGACCCAGCGTGCCATGCGCCTCTACACCTGGAAGGACTATCGCGAATATGTGAATGACAATGCCACGCTGATGGATACGACCGATGCACGCGCCATGACTCAGATAGCAAAGGAACATAAAGAGTCAAAAGACGAGACTCCACTCAGCGAGACCAAGCACCACGACCGCCCCCGCAGCGTGCAGCTGTCACTGACGATGCCGCTGTCGCACCGCTGGAGCATGACGTCAGGCCTGGGCTTCATGTGGATGAAATCTACATTTGAAACCGACTTTGGCAACGGCAACCACAATGTGCACCGCACGCAGCGCCTGTATTACCTTAACGTGCCTTTAGGAGCAACCTACACGATATGGCAACGCCGCCGGTGGTCGGTTTACACATCGGGCAGTGTGCGCCTCGACATCCCCTTGCGCGGACGCGAAACCACTCGATATATCTACACCGGTACAGTACCGCACGCGCCGGGCGACTCGCTGGTGTTCCCCACCACTCACGCACCGGTGAAGGCACCCTGGCAGTGGTCGGTGGGTGCCGGAGTGGGCGTTCAGTACCAACTCCTGCCGCACGTTAATCTCTATTTCGAGCCCGGTTTCCGCTATTACATTCCCACCGGCAGCCCGGTAGAGACCTATAGAACCGAGCACCCCTTTGACGTGGCATTGCCTTTCGGCATCCGGTTCACTCCATAAATTCAATCGTTGACAAGTCATGCTGTTTAACTCATTTGAATTTATGGTGTTCTTGCCAGTGGTGTTTGCGCTCTACTGGTTTGTGTTCCGGCCGCGCCGATGGCAGAACCTGTTTATAGTCGTTGCCAGCTATGTGTTCTATGGTTGGTGGGACTGGCGTTTTCTGGCTCTAATCGCATTCACCACTGCCTGCAGCTATGCCGGCGGACTGGCCATGCTCTACCGGCCCGGCTGGAAACGCCTCGTCGGCCTGTTCAATGCAGTGCTGGCCCTTGGCATTTTAGGCCTATTCAAGTATTTTAATTTTTTTGCCGACAACCTGCTGTCGTTAATGTCACTCATGGGCATTAATCTTGACTGGTGCACGGTCAACGTCGTCCTTCCGGTGGGCATCAGTTTTTACACTTTTCAGGCATTGAGCTACACCATCGACGTGGCGCGTGGTCGCATCACGCCCACACGCGACATTGTAGCGTTTTTTGCCTACATCAGTTTTTTCCCTCAACTGGTGGCCGGTCCCATCGAACGCGCGACAGACCTGCTCCCGCAGTTCATTGGTTCACGGCGTTTTAGCTACCATCAGGCAGTAGATGGGATGAGGCAGATGTTATGGGGATTTTTCAAGAAGATGGTCGTAGCCGACAATTGTGCCATAGCCGTGAATACAATTTGGGCCGACTATCAGCACGCCGGCAGCATCACACTCATAGTGGGAGCCGTATTATTCTCATTCCAGATCTATGGCGACTTCTCGGGCTACAGCGACATCGCCATCGGTTGCGCACGGCTGTTTGGCATACGGCTCTCGCGCAATTTTCAATTCCCGTATTTTGCCCATAACATTCGCGACTTCTGGCGGCGGTGGCACATCTCGCTCATGCGCTGGTTCACACACTATGTGTATATTCCGTTAGGCGGAAGCCATTGCGCTCAGTGGAAACACATGCGCAACATCTTCATTGTCTTCGCGCTCAGTGGCCTGTGGCATGGCGCTAACTGGACTTTCATCACTTGGGGCCTCTATCATGCAGCCTTGCTATGCACACATTTGTCACTTTACGACAAAAATCACTTTAGACCGAGTTCTTTTAACAGAGTGGCCTCAGTCGTCACCACATTCACGCTTGTCACCATAGGATGGATCATCTTCAGGGCACCCACCTTGCACGACGCATGCCATTATCTGCAGCACATCTTCACAACAGCAAGCGGTGATTGGCCGGGGTTCTATTCGCTCAACCTAACCATTTCTTTAGCCGCCATCACCGCCATGATGGTGGTGGAATGGATGGGACGCCACCACGAGTATGCCCTGCAATTTGTTACCGGGAAAACATGGAACGGGCAGTTGGTGGTCAAATATGCACTATATGTGGTATTGGCTATGAGCATTTGTGTGTTTTCGGGCACACAATCACAATTCATCTATTTTCAATTCTGAGCATGAAACACTTCCTGATCAAGACATTGGGTGTCATCTTCTTGTTAGCAACGGCAATAGCCGCCCTTGTTTGGCTCGTGCCTGCAGATCAAGACAACTACCTCATGGCCTATAACAAAAAAATGGCATGGCTGGAAACGTGCCCTCAGCCTCGCGTCATCTTCATTGGCGGAAGCAACCTGGCATTCGGACTCGATTCGCACATGATTCAGGACTCACTGCATTGCCACGTAGTAAACATGGGGCTTCATGGCGGCATCGGCATTCGTTATCCTGCCGAAGACTGCTTGAAGCACATCCGCCCTCATGATATCGTGGTACTGCAGTTTGAATATGGCAATTTCTTCTCGGGAGGCAACGGCGAACTGGAAACCATGCCGCAACTTATGGCGGCCACCGGATGGAAAAACATGGAAAAGCTAAACACCCGGCAATTCATCAACGTGATTGCAGGACTGCCACGACTGGCGGCCGGAAACGCCAAGCGCCTCGCAAGGGCATGCTGGAAAGATTCCCTCGATAGCGAGCTCACTCACGCCACATTTCACTATGCTGCAAGCGGATTCAACGAACTGGGCGATGAAGTGAGTCACCTGACACTGCCACCACAATCGGCCGAACCATCAAGCATCATGCCGTCATCAAGCATCAATCAGGATTTCATGGCATGGCTCAAGGATGTCATTTCACGTTATGAAAAATGCGGCGCCACAGTGGTCATGTTGCCGCCGGTGTGCCCCGAGAGCCATTTCGCCTGTTGTTACGACAATTCCATTGAGCACGCTTTAGACAGTATAGGCCGCCCATATATGGTTTCGCCTGCGGCCATGACGCTTGACGACAGCTATAGCTACAATGGCGGTTATCATGTTAATGGCGCCGGCGTGGGCGTTAACAGCCGGCGCACTATCGCAATCCTGAAAAATGTGCGCGAATTTGCACAAATGAGCAAAATGCAGTAACTTCGTAGCATGGAAATCAACAGGGAATTAAAGCAGTATATAGAGCGTGAAATCTTGCCGCGCTACGACCATCACGACGCGGCCCACCGTCGCGACCATGCCCTCACGGTTATAGACCAGAGCATGGAAATTGCCGAAAAGTTGCAATCCTATGGTGAGGCGATAGACCTCAATATGGCCTATGCCATTGCCGCCTATCACGACACCGGGCTGTGCGAGGGGCGTGACATTCATCACCTTGCCAGCGGGCGCATCATGCGTGCCGACCACAATCTGCGCCGCTGGTTCACCCTGGAGCAGATCGAGACCATGGCACAGGCTGCCGAGGATCACCGCGCATCGGCAAAGCATGAGCCACGCAGCATCTATGGGCGCATCGTTGCCGAGGCCGACCGCGTGATAGTGCCCGAAACCATCATCCGCCGCACCATCCAGTACGGGCTCGAACACTACCCGCTTGCCAGCCGTGAGCAACATTACAGTCGCACGGTCCTGCACTTGAAAGAGAAATATGGTGAGGGTGGTTACCTGAAGCTGTATTTTCCCCACAGCCCCAACGCGCGCCGGCTTGCCGAATTGCGACAAATCATAGCCGACGAAACGGCTTTACGCGAGGCATTTGAGCGGCTATTCAGCCAGCTCACTTAGCCGTTGTGCATGAAACGCTTGATGTGGCTCGTCTTGAACACCCAGCAAGTGTTTTCCTCCAGCCTGTGCATGAGCGCGTGATGCTGCACCGGAATGCCCGGGAAGCCGGTGCGGTTTTCGTAGTAGTCGCGCCCCATAGTGAGGATGCCATACACCTTGCCATCTCTATACACCGGACTGCCGCTCGAGCCGTGAGTGATGCGCCGGGCAGTGGAAATCTGGAAATAACCGTCTTCGTCGGCATCGCCACGCACTATGCACGGCGTGAACACCTGCTGTGGCCGGCCGTCGATCATCTGCCAGCACAGCACCTGCAATTCGTCGTCTTTCTCGGCATCCTTGTCACTTAGCGACAATGGGCTGGGCATGTCGCCCAACGGGTAGATGGCCACGTCATAGCCCAGTTTGTCGGTAGCAGCGACTTGGCGCGGTGTCCACAAGATGTGCTCGAGTGGATGATAGTCCTCGCCATTGCGCACATAGTAGGTGACCGGCTGCTGCAGCACATGGCTGGCCGTGAGCAAGTGGCCGGGTATGCAAAATGCCGTGCCGGCAAACGAGCTTTGGTCGCCGGCACGACGGAATATAGGCATAATGTAGTTTTTCAGCTCCATTTACAGTCAGTTTACTTGGGTGAGCCGATGCAGGAATTTGACACTTTGGTGCATTCGCTCAATTAGTAGGACTCACCATGGCAACACACGGAGCAAAAAGTGTGCCGTTATGACAAAAGCGTCAGCTATTATAGCGTGCTTCCACGATATCCCAGTCAATTATCTGCCACAGGGCTGACAGATAGTCGGGACGTCGGTTCTGATAGTCAAGATAATAGGCATGTTCCCACACGTCCATGGTGAGCAGCGGGCGCAGGCCGTGCTGCAGGGGGTTGCCGGCATTGGGCTCCTGTGTGATGAGGAGCTTGCCGTCGGCATCGGCTGCAAGCCACACCCAGCCCGAGCCGAACAATGCGGCACCGGCCTTGACAAACTCTTGCTTGAATTTCTCGAACGACCCGAAGTGAGTCTCGATGAGTGCCAGCAGCTGGTCGGAGGGCACATTATCGGCCTGAGGGGGAGCAAACTGCATGAAGTACATGTTGTGATTGAGCAGCTGGCCGGCATTGTTGCGCAACGCACCGGTAGCCTTGGTCACCATCTCCTCGAGCGGCATGTTCTCAAGACCGCTGCCGTGCAGGGCGGCATTCACATTATTGAGGTAAGTCTGCAGATGCTTACCATGATGAAATTTCAGTGTCTCGGCACTGATTACAGGCTCAAGGGCTGTGGGGCCATAGGGCAGATTGACGAGATTGTACTTTCCGTCAACGGGCTTTGTCTTATTCATAGTGTTTTCTGTTTTAATGGTCATTAAAGTTAAGCCTTGCAAAGTAAAGAAATAATTATTTACCAACAAAAAAAAATCACAAAAACTTTTCAAGCCTTTTGCCATTGCAACTATAATTGGTAACTTTGTCCTGGGCCTCGAAGTTTGGCGGCCCGAAGTCATGTCGCTCGGGAAAACAAATAAAAAAACAAGTTTTTCTTTGTTTTTCGCTCACTTATTCGGTAACGTTGAGGCTACGCCTCGAAGTTACTGTCGCTCGGGAAAACAAATAAAAAACAAGTTTTTCTTTGTTTTTCGCTCGCTTATTCGTAACTTTGCACATTAAGAGAGTTATCAATAATTATTAACCTTAATACAACGAGACAGAATGAAGAAGTACGTATGCGACACTTGCGGTTATGAGTATGACCCGGCAGTGGGCGACCCCGACAACGGAATTGCTCCCGGAACAGCCTTTGAAGACCTGCCCGAAGACTGGGTATGCCCACTTTGCGGCGTGGGAAAAGACATGTTCTCACCTGCCGAAGACTAATATGCCCGCAAAAGGCCAATCAAGTCCCGGCAAGCCCCGTTTCGGGACTTGATTGTGATTAAAGCATCGTTTTGATTACTCACCACAGGTTATCGCCACGTCACAGTCACTCACGCTGCAAATATGTTACGCACACACATATTATTATTGGCCTGCATCATCAGCACCATGGCACTGAAGGCTCAGAGTCACGAACCGACCTATGCCGATGCTGCCATGTTGCCTGATGTCACAGCCTACCTCCCCACTCCACCCGACACGGCCAGCCGCGCCTTTGCCGGCGACTTCATGCGCTGGCAGTGGGGAAAGACACTGCGTGCCGACCGAAACCGCGGCGCCAAGGCCAACCAGGACACCCAGTTAGGCGTGGCACGCACCAGTGTCATCTACAGCAGTGTGCTGGGCTTCGACATCGACTCTGTGACCACACCGGCCATCCACCGGCTGCTGGAAAAAGGCGGCAACACCGCCATTGCAAGCGCCCTCGCAGCCAAAGGCAATGTGCAGCGCAAGCGGCCGTTTGTGCAGATGAACGAGCACTCATGGGGCGACCACGAAACCGAAGCCGAGTTGCGCGCCACCAGTTCCTACCCGTCGGCCCATGCCGCCGCCGGATGGGCCACTGCCCTGCTGCTGGCCGAGATTGCCGGTGCCGAACAAAATGCTATCTTTTTTAACGGCTACGACTACGGCACCAGCCGTGTGATAGCCGGTGCCAACTGGCAAAGCGACGTAGAAGCCGGACAACTGTGCGGTGCGGCAGCCGTGGCGCTCATGCACAACTCGCCCGACCTGGCCAGCGACCTGGCCGCGGCCAAGGCCGAATACCTCGCCCAAAGCACTAATGCCACACCCAACACCACACTGCCTAATGGCCTTGCCTTCATTCCTGCTCCGGCCGATTCGCTGAACCGTGATTTCGTGTGCGACATTGTCAATTACTGGCAAGCCAAATCGCTGCGTGCCACCACCCGCGGCACTCAAGCCATAGCCGACGCCGACAGCACCACCACCGCCTATATGAAGGCATTCATGAAAATCATTGACATTGAACCGACAGATGCACCATCGCTGGCGCAAGTCATCACCCAAGCCACCGACGTGCTGCGCCAGTCGGCCCGAGAGATGAAAAGTGCGCGCCTGCGCTGGCGGCCTTATGCCAAGCTGAACGAGCCCACACTCATCGGTGCCGACGAGGCAGGCTACAAGGCGTCGTCGAGCCACCCCTCAGAAGCGGCACAAATAGGCTGGGGCCTTGCCTTGCTGATGGCCGAGATAGCTCCAGCACATCAAGACCAAATCTTGCAACGCGGCTACGAATACGGCCGGAGCCGCATCATTGCCGGCTACCAGTATGCCAGCGACATTGCCGCCGGCCGCACCATGGCCGCAGCCATCGTTGCACGCCTGCACGCCATCACCGACTTTGCCACCCTCCTGAGCGCTGCCAAGGACGAGTACATCACTTCCGTGCAGCCTTGACAACTCTCCCCTGCCCCTGATTACTGATAAACGGTCGCTATATGCGGCTCATTATTTTACACATCCTATATAATACACAATTCGACATGGCCATAGGCAAGCAACCCCATTTCTTGGGAAATAGAATTGAAATTAAATGATTAATGTGAACGGGGTGTGTCATAATTCAGAAAAGCGTTGAAAACGCAGACGCAT
>DGVT01000034.1:11390-35318 GCA_002395965.1 Porphyromonadaceae bacterium UBA4277 | reverse complement strand
ACATGTGGAACTGCACCGGAGTGTGCCACCATGCCGGTCAGTGCACCGCCTTTGAGACTACATGCCGCAGCTGCCCGCTCACCGGCAAGAATGGCGACGACATCTCCACGGCCACTCAGCACCGCAAGCAGCAGCTCTACGGCAAGGGCAATATTCACTTTGTGGCAGTGAGCCACTGGCTCGAGCATCAGTGCCGCCGCAGCTCGCTGATGCGCGATGCCAACATCAGTGTGATTGCCAACCCCTTTCCCACGGCACAATTCAGTGCCGCCTTTGACGCCGACAACCCGTGGCACATAGCCCCCGACCGCAAAATCGTGGTAATGGGAGCAGCACGGCTCGACGACCCCGTCAAGGGCTTCGACACACTCATCGACACCACACACCACATTGCCCGCCACATGCCGCACCTGGCACAGCAGTTGCACCTGGTGCTCTACGGCAAGTTGCGAGACACCTCGCTGCTTGAGCGCTTGGAACTGCCCTACACACATTTAGGCTATGTGAGCGACCTGAAAAGCGTGTATTCCCATGCTCACATTGTGATTTCCACATCACGGGTGGAGTCGTTCGGCTACACGCTGGTGGAAGGGATGGCCTGCGGATGCACCGCCGTAACTACCGGTAACGGAGGCCAGACCGACATCGTGGAGCATCTGAAAAACGGCTATGTGGCACACTCCGGCCACCCGCAAGACATTGCACGCGGCCTGGAGTGGGCCGTGGACCACATGTGCGACCGGGCCGGCCAGCATTGCAGCATCGAGCAGCGCTTTGACCAAGCCGTCATCGCCCGCCGGCACATCACCCTCTATAATGAGCTTATAACCGGAAAGTTTAACACTTTATCATAACCAAATAGATACAATGCAAACCGTACTCTTTCACGACACCATATTCGGCCCCATACATTCGCGCCGATTAGGTATCTCACTCGGAATCAACCTCATGCCCAACGATGGCAAAATATGTTCATTCGACTGCCTGTATTGCGAGGCCGGATTTAACGCACAAGGCCCCGGCCATGACGGCATCTCACCACGCGAGACTGTTAAGCGCCAGCTCAAGCACAAGCTCGAGCAGATGCACCAGGCTGGCGACAAACTCAATGTGATCACCTTCTCAGGTAACGGAGAGCCCACTCTGCATCCGCACTTTGACCAAGTAGTGCACGATGTGATCATGCTGCGCGACCGCTATTTCCCTGAGGCAAAGGTGAGCGTACTCAGCAACTCCACCATGGCCGGAAAGCCCGAAGTGGCCAAGGCACTGAAAATGGTTGACAATAACATCCTCAAGCTCGACTCGGCTATCACGGCCACCATGAGGCTGATTAACCGGCCGGCATCGCCCAACGTCATCCCGCAGGGCATCATCGAGGACCTGAAACAATTCTCCGGACAATGCATCGTGCAAACCATGATGCTGCGCGGACAGTGGGAAGGGCAGCACATCGACAACACTACCGAGGCCGAGATTGAGGCTCTCATTGCTGCCTATCGCCAGATTGCCCCGCGTGAAGTCATGCTCTATTCTATCGACCGCAAGACACCGGCACAAGACCTCGAGAAAGTACCGCTCGACGAGCTCAAAGCCATAGGGGCACGCATCGAAAAGGCCACCGGCATCCCCGTGCAAGTTAATTAACCCACCCCAGTAGCCTCAGCGGTCCCAGTAGCCTAAATTATTCATTATTAATTATTCATTATTAATTACCAATTCCATGCAAGGAACAAGATTAGAACGCATTTCCCGCCTGTTACAAAAAGAACTGAGCGAAATATTCCGTCTCGAAACGGCAAAGATGGGCGGTGTGCTGGTGAGCGTGAGCACCGTGCGCGTGTCGCCCGACCTGAGTGTGGCGCGAGCCTACCTGAGCATCTTTCCCAGCGAACGAGCCCAGGAGTTGCTCGCCAACATCAATGCCAACGTGTCTGCCATCAGATATGACCTGGCAGCAAGAGTGAGACATCAGCTGCGCCGCACGCCCGAGCTGAGCTTCTTCATCGACGACTCGCTCGACTATATCGACCACATCGACGAACTACTGAAAAAGTAACCTCCCCGCCGAGCCAGCCGAGGCAGCCCCAGCAGCCTCAGCGCCCCCAGCGGTCCCAGCACTCCCAGCGGTCCCAGCAGCCCCAGCAGTCTCAGCAGTCTCAGCGGTCTCAGCGGTCCCAGCGGTCTCAGCAGTCCCAGCAGTCCCAGCAGTCCCAGCGGTCCCAGCAGCCCCAGCAGTCCCAAATTATTAATTATTCATTATTAATTATTAATTATAAAAACTTGTTTCTCTTCAAGATAGCACTGCGCTACATCGTGGCGCGTAAAGCCCACAATGCGGTAAACATCATTTCCATCATCTCGATGCTGGGAGTGGTGGTCACCACTGCGGCCTTAGTGTGTGTGCTCAGCGTGTTTAACGGGTTCACAGGAGTGATCATGAGCAGGCTGGCAATCCTGGACCCTCCCATTGCCATCACGCCCGTGCAGGGCAAAGTAATCACTAATGCCGACAGCGTGCTCACTGCCGTGCGCTCACTGCCACACACACGAGTAGCAATGCCTGTGGTCATCGACAATGCCTTAGCCATCTTTGCCGATTATCAGATGCCGGTCAGGCTAAAGGGCGTGCCCGATGCCTATAACACCCTCACAGCCATCGACAGCGTGATGGTGGACGGCTCATGGACAATGCACGACCAGGTGTCGCCCTATGCCGTGGTGGGCGTGGGGCCGGCAATGAGGCTGCATGTGAGGCCGGGATACCTGCGCATGCTCCAGCTCTATGCTCCGCAACGGCAAGGGCGCATCAACCTGTCGAATCCCATGGGCGCTTTCACCGCCGACTCGCTATTTGTGGCCGGCATCTTCCAGCTGCAGCAGAATGCCTATGACACCGACCTGATCTATGTGCCCCTCGATGTGGCCCGGAAGCTCTTCGACTACGACACGCAAGCCACAGCAATCGAGGTGGCACTCGACGACATGGCAAACGAGCAGCAAGCCATAGCCGAGATAAAACATGCCTTGGGGCCGGCCTACGACGTGAAAAACCGACTCATGCAGCAGGCCACCGCGTTCCGACTGGTGAACATCGAAAAGTGGATGGCATTCCTGCTGATGGCATTCATCCTGCTCATTGCCACGTTCAACGTCATCAGCACACTGTCGCTGCTCATCATCGAGAAAAACGACAACATCATCACCATGCACAACCTGGGGGCAACTCACAAGCAGCTCACACGCATCTTTGTGACGGTGGGCTGGATCATCACGCTGGCAGGAGCCGCGATAGGAGTTGTGCTCGGACTGCTGCTGTGCTTAGGGCAGCAAGCATTCGGCTGGCTGAAACTCAGTGGCGATGCCGAGACGATGATTATTCAGGCCTACCCCGTGACCGTGATATGGACCGACGTGATCGTGGTTTTTGCTTTGGTGGCTGTCATCGGACTGATTACCTCGGCAGTGACTACACTCATCATGCGCAGGCGCCTAAACACATTGTAGGAGGTTAACTGTTGAAAATATTTCATACAATTTTACGCGCCACCACGCGGCGCGTACTTTTTTTGTGTAATTTTGCACTTTGAAACAAATAAAACCATCAAAAATCATGAGCGAACATCTTCACCACGAGCATGACCACTGCGATTGCGGCTGCGGTCACGACCACTCACACGACCACGAGAGCAAATATGAATTTGTTGTGAACACCAGCGAGGTAAGCACCGATGAGGCCGACATCCGGGCAAAAATCGACAGCATTCTGGCCGATCACTATGCCGAGAACGATAACGAGCAGGTGCATCAGTTCCTGCTCAACTGCGTTGACCTCACCACACTCAACACCGACGACAGCGAGAGCAGTGTGGCACACTTCGTGCAGCATGTCAACGACTTCGACGAGCAGTACCCACAATATAAGAATGTGGCTGCCGTGTGTGTCTATAGCAACTTTGCGCAGATTGCCCGCGCACAGCTCGAAGTGAGCAACGTCAACATTGCCGTGTGCAGCGCATGCTTCCCCTCATCGCAGGCACACCTCGAGACCAAGATTGCCGAGACGGCACTTGCTGTGCAAGACGGTGCCGACGAGGTTGACATCGTGCTCAACGTGGGCTACTTCCGCGACGAGGCTTGGGAAGAGCTGTGCGACGAGATTGCCGAAATCAAGCAAGTGCTGGGCGACAGGCACCTGAAAGTGATTCTTGAAACCGGACTGCTCAAGACGCCCGAGGCCATTCGCCGCGCAAGCATCCTGGCTATGTATTCGGGTGCCGACTTCATCAAGACCAGCACCGGCAAGGGTTACCCCGGCGCATCGCTCGAGGCGGCCTACGTCATGTGCCAGTGCATCAAGGAGTACTACAACCGCACAGGCAATGTGGTGGGATTCAAGGCCTCGGGAGGCATTCGCACCACCGAAGATGCCGTGAAGTATTACACCATTGTCAAGGAAGTGTTAGGCGAAGAGTGGCTCACCAACGAGCGTTTCCGCATCGGGGCCAGCAGCCTCGCCAACGCCCTCTTCCAGTCGTTCACGCACTCTGATGCTAAACCTTTCTAATTCATAATGAATAATTAATAATGAATAATGGTTTTGACACAGATTCTTTTATAGCAATAATTTATTGATTGTTATTTTGTTGACAATCAGTTTGCGTCGAAGTCATGAAAGAGGTTGAAGATAATCTTATAGCCTACAAATCAAAAGCTTTCGCCATACGTATCATCAATTTATATCAGTATCTTGGAGGCAAACGCATCAATGCTTTAGCTAATCAGATTTTACGTAGTGGAACCAGTATAGGGGCTAATGTTAGGGAGGCGATTTATGGGTATTCTAAGAGCGATTTCACATTCAAAATGACAACTGCCTTAAAAGAAACTTGTGAAACACAATATTGGCTTGATTTGTTGCATGAAACGAATTATATTAATGGCAAACAATATGAAAGTATGATTAAGGATTGTGATGAAATAGCTAAATTGTTGACTTCTATTATAAAAACGTCAAAGAACTCGAATCAAATTTAATTATTCAGTGTCAGCAATCGTTTTTAACGAATCGTTATTTGTGACCATTATTAATTATTAATTATTCATTATTCATTATTCATTCGTAATTCATAATTGAAAAAGGGTTTTCTTCATTCGGTCGTACTTATCGTGCTCCTCACAGTGCTCGCACTGCTGGGGCTTTACTGGTTGCCTGAGCTGCAAATAGGCGACTGGCAGATGCGGCGCATCGACCTGCTGGCCGACATCCGCCCGGGCAACGACAGCATCGAGACACTGACCACCGACAGCCTTGCCGCAGTGGCCAGGACCGGCAGCACAGCTCAATGGGCGGCCGACAGCTGCCCGGCCGGCATCACCTGCATCGACGACATGAGCGATGCCACACGCCAGGGCATCGAGCCCCTGTATGATGCCCTCACAAAGGTCAAAACCCTGGGACGGCCGGTGCGCATTGCCGTGCTGGGCGACTCCTACATCGAGGGCGACATCTTCACTGCCGACCTGCGGCAGTTGCTCCAGCAGCACTACGGCGGCTGCGGAGTGGGTTTCGTGCCCGCGAGCTCGCAAAACCCGGGCTTCAGACGAAGCGTGGGGCACAGCTTTGCCGGATGGACCGAGCACAGCGCCAACGACCACCATGCCTACTCCACAGCATGGGCCAACCTCACCGGCCATTACTTCACCGGCAGCAACGGAGCGTGGGTGGAGTTGCGAGGCGTGACTAAATACCTCAGCCTGCTCGACACCTGCACGCAGTCCACGTTCTACATGGCAGGAACCGGCACGGCAAGCATGAGCGCGCTGCTCAACGGTGGCGACATGCAGCACTTCAATGCCTCGGCGGCAGGCGACGTGGCTGCCGTCACGGCCACCGGGCGCATGGGGCGCGTGCGATGGACCGTAAACAACCCCTCGGGCAACCTGGTGTATTTAGGTGCATCGATGGATCCTCAGCAGGGCGTGGTGGTGGATAACTTCGGCCTGCGCTCGGCAAGCGGCCTGCACTTAGGGCACATCACCCCCAAGATGCTCAGTGACCTGGACCGTGCGCGCCATTACGACCTCGTGATCATAATGTTCGGCCTGAACGTGGCAGGCAAGAAGACCAGCGACTACACCACCTATCGTCAGCACATGACGCAGGCCATCGAGCAGATGAAGCAGAGCATGCCCGAAACGGGATTTCTCATCGTGAGCGTGGGTGACCGCGAGCAGCGCTATGGCGGCAGCTATCGCACACTGCGCGGCGTGCTCAGCCTCATCAACGTGCAGCAGAGCATTGCCTACGACACCCGCACTGCCTTTTGGAACCTCTACACTGCCATGGGCGGCGAGGGAAGCATCGTGCGCATGGTAGGCAACCATGAGGCCAATCTCGACTACACGCATATTAATTTCAAGGGTGGTGCACGGCTGGCCCGACTGCTCTACGACGCCATAGTCCACGGCCAGCAGGCATATGCGCGCTTCCACGCCGAGTGACGGCACGAAGTGTGTTGTGATGTGATTGCCTCCAGCGAGTGCGCTGAGGGGTAGTTTACTGGTGGGTGTGTCATAATTCAGAAAAAGCGTTGAAAACGCAGGCGCATCGAAGATGCGACCATTTCTTTAACACCATGCAAGCAACATCGAAGATGTGCGCAGCTTGGTGAGAGACAGCGACTTAAAAGGTGCTTCGAAGATGCACTATATCAGTGACGTAATCTCAAAATTCAATCAAAGCCTTATGAAATAGAATTATGACACACCCCGGTTACTCAAATGCCCGACTTCCAGTCGAGATTACCGTGCAATGCCGCCCTTTGCGTGAACCACACGCCCCCCCCAACCCGCGAAGCTGACACCCTCCCCCTAACCTCATCTAACTTAGCGGAGAAGCTGTCGCGCGGAGGGGAAGCAGCTAACATGCTGATTTGCTGATGGTAATTTCGTCGAACTCGCGTTAGTATTCGTTATTGAATCAATTGTTTTTTCTCTTCGAGTTTGCTTTTTTTCAAAAATCGATGTAATTTTGCATACCAAAAATAGAATAAACATAAACTTTAATAATCACAACAATGAAAAAACTATTTCTTTCTTTGGCAATGCTGCTGATGGCAGTGCCTGCATGGAGTGTAATCAAAGGCGACATTAACGGTAGCGGCATTGTGGATGTTGACGACATGAACGCAGCTATCAACATCATCCTTGGCATCAAGACGGCTGTCGACTACCCGGGCAATGCCGACCTCGACAGCAGTGGCATCGTGGATGTGGACGACGTGAACCACATCATCAACATTATCTTGGGAACAGAAATAGAAAAAGAGCCTATCACTGTGGGCGACGTTACGTTCAACATGGTGAAAGTGACCGGTGGCACCTTTATGATGGGAGGTACCGAAGAACAAGGCGATGACGTGATGGATTATGAGAAGCCTGTGCATGAAGTGACACTGAGCGACTACTACATTGCCGAGACCGAGGTCACTCAGGCATTGTGGCAAGCAGTGATGGGAAGCAACCCGAGTTATCATAAAGGTGATGTCAATTACCCGGTAGAGTACGTCAGCTGGCAAGACTGTCAAGTGTTTGTCAACACGCTCAACCACATGACCGGCTATCGTTTCCGCCTGCTCACCGAGGCCGAGTGGGAGTATGCCGCACGCGGTGGAAAACGCAGCCGTGGTTACAAATATGCCGGTAGCGACGACCTTAACGCCGTGGCTTGGTATAAAGATAATAGCGGCTCTGCAACGCATACGGTAGCTACCAAAGAGCCGAATGAGTTAGGCATCTACGACATGAGTGGCAACGTGTGGGAGTGGTGCCAAGACTATTTGGCTGAATATACTTCAGAACCACAAACCAACCCCACCGGACCGGCAGAGGGAGAATATCTTGTTCATCGTGGCGGCGGCAGGAATGACAACCCAAAATATTGTCGTGTTTCTGTAAGAAGTAGTTTCCGGGCTAAGAGCTACAAGATGTGGAACCTTGGCTTGAGGCTTGCGATGACCGACTGCACAAAGGGTGAGCCATCTACCGGCTCGGCAATCTCGGTGAGCGACATCACCCTGATTTCGGCTGCGGTCAACTGTTCGTTTGCCGGACTGGATGATGCAGTTGACGAATGCGGAGTGATAGCCAAGGGAGACAACAAGACACTCACATTCCAGGCTAACAAAGTCAACGGGGAGCAGGTTGTGACCTTGACCGGACTCAGACCCTGGACTACCTATCAGTGCTACGCCTATGTGAAAGCCGGCAAATACACCTATCAGCAAGAAGAACCCATCACGTTCTCTACGCCCGACTTGGCCGGAACGTGGTCTTGCACCGAAATTTATGAAAAAAAGGATCCAGAATTATCTACAATAGTTTTGACTGCTGATGGTAAAGCTACGTTTACTCACGTTAGTGGCTATATGTTTATGGCACACACCACAAATTCGGGAAGCTGGAGAATTAAGGAGGATGGATCTATTTCAATAAGTTTCAGCGACAGTTCAGGCTCTTCTTGGCCGATGTATTATTCTAAAGGTTTTTCTGGAACATTTGACAACCTTGTTAACCCAACATGTATAACTGGGAATTTCACACATATTTGGGGATCGACAGAGAATCATTACTCCTATGGTACATTCACGATGACTCGCCAGCCGTAAGCGTGCTGGGCGCATAATGCAACGTGTGAGAGGGCACGTCGGTAACCCCGGCATGCCCTCTTGCATTTGGTTGCCATGTTCTTGACCACGGGCGTGGTGAAATGGAGCGTGAGCTTTTTATCTAAAAAAGATTGGCTGTGCGTGTAAAATGTTGTAATTTTGCGGGCTGAAATGCCACAGAATGCCGATAAGACGCTATTCGTTGACTGCATTGAGTGGGCATTTGGCCTATATTCCTTTGGTGCAAAAATTCACCTAAAAGTATTATGACTTTTGACCTACCCAAAATCGACTGGGGCCTGATTGCGCAGCAGCTTGCCTACGACCCGCAGTCGCCCATGATATTCAGCAGCGGCATCTTCCTGTGGCTGGCGGCGGCGTTTCTCATCGTCTATGCCATGCTGCACCGTGCCGACACGCTGCGGCTGCTCTTTGTGACGTGCTTCAGCTACTACTTCTACTACAAGTCGAGCGGCTTCTACTTCTTCCTGCTGGCGGTGGTCACCGTGAGCGACTTCATCATTGCCCATGTGATGAGCCGCACACAGGGCAAAGGGGCACGCAAGGGACTTGTGGCACTGAGTCTGGTCATCGACTTGGGGCTATTGGCCTATTTCAAATACACCAACTTTTTCGGGCACATCTTCTCGCAGCTTAGTGGCACCCCGTGGCACGACCTTGACATCTTTTTGCCGGTGGGCATCTCGTTCTTCACATTCCAGTCGCTGAGCTACACAATCGACGTTTACCGCCGCAAAATCAAGCCGCTCGACCGCTTGCTCGACTACGCCTTCTATGTGTCGTTCTTCCCGCAGTTGGTGGCAGGCCCCATAGTGCGTGCGGCCGACTTCATACCGCAGATACGCAAGCCGCTGCTGGTCACGCGCACCATGCTTGGCACCGGCGTGTGGTTTATCGTGTGCGGCCTGTTCAAGAAAGCTGTCATAAGCGACTACATCAGCGTGAACTTCGTGGAGCGCATCTTCGACAACCCGTCGCTCTACAGCGGCGTGGAGAACCTGCTGGGCGTGTATGGCTACGCATTGCAGATCTACTGCGACTTCTCGGGCTATAGCGACATGGCCATAGGCATCGCGCTGCTGCTTGGATTCCGGTTCAACATCAACTTCGACAGCCCTTACAAGAGTGCGTCGATTACCGAGTTCTGGCGGCGCTGGCACATCTCACTCAGCTCTTGGCTGCGCGACTATCTCTACATCTCACTTGGCGGCAACCGCAAGGGAAAGGTGCGCCAGTATCTGAACCTGATGATTACCATGTTCTTGGGCGGACTGTGGCACGGAGCCAGCTGGAACTTTGTGGCATGGGGCACCCTGCATGGTGTGGCATTGGCGCTGCACAAGATGTGGATGGCCATTACCGGCCAGCGCGTGGGCACTCCCTATCGTCGCCGGTGGGTGCAGGCACTGTGTGTGATTGTCACTTTCCACTTCGCATGCCTGTGCTGGATTTTCTTCCGTAACAAGGAGTTTGCCGGATCAATGACCATGATCAGCCAGATTGCCACCAATTTCCATCCCGAGCTGCTGTGGCAGTTGCTCACCGGCTACTGGCAGGTGATGGCACTCATGGCGCTGGGCTTTGCGCTGCATTTTGCCCCCGAGCGCTGGGAGCAGGCCTGCAAACGCGCCTTCGTCAAGCTGCCCGTAGCGGCCTATGTGCTCGTGCTTGTGACTATGGTGGTGCTCATCATCCAGGTCAAGAGCAGCGACATACAGCCATTCATCTACTTCCAGTTCTGATGCGATGCAGGCAAAAGCAGAACGCCCCGTCGGCGACCTTTGGCGTTGTGATAGCGGCCGGGTTATTTCACCACAAGGTCGTAGTTAATGCTGTCATACACGATGCGGTCATAGGGCTTGAATGCCGGTGAGAGCGGGTTGCAAGTGTGGTCGCGGTGTGACGTGGTGATATTGCCCAGGTCAAACAGGATCTGTGCCAGGTCGGTGTTCATGAATGGAATGTTGACAGCTTTGCTGATTCGCTCAACAACTTGTGGCTGTGTTGCGATGAACCTATCGGAGCACCAAATCATGAACGGAATGTCGTTTTGGCTGTGCAGAAAGTTGGCATCTTTGTTGTCGGGGTGGTCGCGTCCCAGTGTATAGCGATAGTCAAATACTTCCTCGCCGTGGTCGCTGAAGTAGATAACAATGGCATTTTCGTGTGCAAAGAGCTCAGTTATCCTCGCCACTATGGCATCGTTATAGCGTGTGGCATTGTCGTACTGTGCTATTAATCGGCGAGCTTCGTCGTCGATGAATGGTGCGCTATTGACCACGCTGTCGGGTGTGAAGTGTTTCCACTGCTCAACGTCGGGGTAGCGCTCCCGGGCAATGACGTGCTGCCCCAGCAAGTGAAACACGACAAGTCTTTTGGCTGCTTGCCGGTGATGTTGCGATTTAACATAATCGTCGATCAGGTCGCCGTCGTAGGGCAGGCTGGCGTCGTTATGTGCCGTGTAACAGGCGTTTATTAGCTTTGGATGAAACAGGATTGAGTTGAGCGAGAAGTCGAACTGGTTTCTTTTCCCTTTACGCCCCAGCTGGTTGTCCCACCACACCACATCGTAGCCGGCATGGCGGAATGCGGCCATGAGCAAGGGGTGTTCCTGCCACCGCTCGCCATGCTGCGCCCTGCAGGTCGAGAACACTTCTTTAAGGGTTTTGCTCGTGGTGTTGTAGGGCGATATGACATCGTTAAACACAAAGAGGTTGCCGCTGTTTGCCTCTTGGCGCAGATGTGGAGTGGTGTCGAGCGTGTAGCCATAGATGCCGGCGTGCCGCTTGTTATAGGACTCTCCCACCACTACGATTATGCTTATCGAGTCGGCCGATGTGCAGCGGGCATCGCCATTGAGTGCTTCGTGTATCGTCTTATCGACTGTGATTTTTCCTTCATTTGACGAAATGTGCAGGCTGTGGGCCGAATATAGCACTTGCGTGAACAGGTCGATGCCGCCATTGCCATATTTTATAAAGTGCCGCTCGATATCGGGCATCGTGGAGCATGCAAGCAAGTGCAGTGGCATGACGATGGTTGTGGCTGCGGCTGCCACGAGCATTGTGAGCGCGGCGGCGATGCCGGGCGACGGCTGTGCCTTGCTTCTGAGCTTCGGGTAGTATCTCTCGCCGGCTATAATCACTGCGATCATTGCCGCTGTCATGGCAAGGGCAATGATGTTGCCGCGCGACAAGAAATAGGTTTGCAAGAACTCTCCCGCCTCGGCAGTATTAGTCTCGGCGGCAAGCAGCATGATGTCGGGCGTGATATTAGTGATGAAAATCTTGCGCAGTGCCCATAGCACATAGAACGCTGCCAGTGCAATGGTGTAGAAAGCAATTTTAATGCCTTTGCTGTGCGCGTGGTGAATGATGGCAGTGGCACAATAGGTGTAGAACCATGCCAGCCCCACATATCTCAGTATTGAGAGCAGTGTGGCAGGGCGCCATGCCCAGTCGTCGATTTGCGTGCGCAGTTCCATCCATGCGCATGATGTGCACATGATGAAGGTGATGACAAAGAAGGGCAGTTGTTCTGCAATAGGTCGCGCCACTACTTGTGCCAGGTGCCTTATTTTTCTTGCGAATGTGTGCATTTAGAACGACGAGTCGATAAAACATGAGCATAATAAGGCTTCAATATCATGATACCTTATTATGCTCATCATGTGTGCATAATTATGTGTAGCTGCAGCAGCGTCTTGAAGCGGGTTATTTCACCACGAGGAATTTAGAGACGATGGTGCCTGAGCCGCTGCCACTGGCCGATGCCAGCACATAGTAAACTCCTGTAGCCACCCTGTCGCCGTTAGCGTCGCAGCAATCCCATGTTGCAATGCCTCCGGCGCTCTTTAGCTGCTTGATGACGTTACCTGCCGAGTCGGCAATCTTAACCAGTGCATTCTCGGTAAGGCCGTTGATGGTGAGCAGTCCGGTGTAGTCGGGACGCACGGGGTTGGGGTAGCAATACACATTGCTCAGGTCGGCCGACGTGGGGTTGTAGCCATAGACGTACTCAACCAGTCCGCTATCGGTGAGGATGAACACCGAGTTGTCGTTGTCGTTGCAGGCTATCGAGTACACATTGTCGCTGGGGAGCATGCTGTTGCCTGTGTTGAACTGTCGCAGGATTTGTGTGCCGTCTTCGCTCACCTGATACACTCCTGCTGTGGCTGTTGCAATCCACTTCCGGTTCTGGGCATCGGTGGTGATGCAGTTGATCGACACTCCCTCGAGCAGGTAGTCGGCCAGTCCGGTGCCGTCGTTGCGTGGCACCTTGATGTGGTTGACGGTGAAATTGTCTTTGAACACATCTTCGGGGTTGAGCGAGCAGATGCCGTTGGCTGTGAACCAAATGTTGCCATTGCGGTCAACGTCGAGATATCTCATGAAAGTCCATGTTATGGCCTTTCCGTCCTGGTCGATGAAGTTAGCGCATGTCTTGGAAGTGGGGTTGGCGGTGTTGATGTCTCCCTTCCAGAAGATAATCGGGCTGTTGACGTTTCCGTCGGTCCAGGCTTTTACGTCACCTTTGGGACTGATGACAAAGTGTCCGCGCTTGAACTGGCCGGTGCTGATGTTTGGCACGGTAATCTTCTTGAAGTCGGCCTTAGTGACCGGCGTGGTGCTGTTCACCTTGCTGCGTGGCAGTGCTATCACGTTAGAGCCCGATGATGGTGCTCCAAAGCTATATACTAACCACAGGTTGCCCTCACTGTCGAATGCCGTAGCACCGCGCACATAGCCTCCGGGAGCGTTTAGCGTGGTGAAGATGTCCTTAGTCTGGCCGTCGGTAACCTTATAGACCATCGACGAGTTTACGGTGCCGCGCAGACTCATGAAATAGGTGTGCGGGTCGTTGGGATTGATTGTCAGTTTGTAGCCGCTGTAGGTGACTCTGTTTTGGCCTTCAATTTCGGCAGGGGTTTCGTCTTGCCACTTGTTGCCGTCATACACGCTAATCTCCATAAGGTTGCATGATGATGACGAATTGAAGAGATAGTTGTCGGCCGAAGTCTGGACATATAGCTTGCCTAATGCATTGTTGTAGGTCATCCAGAACGGTACGCCCTTAATGGTGACGCCGTTGGCGTAGATGTAGTTGCTGTCGCCGGCAATGTGCAGTCCGTTCAAGCCGATGCCCCAAATGGTGCCATTGCCCTTGGGGTAGCTGGCATACATCTCGTTGCCGCCGTCGGTGCGGGTGCCGTTAGCGCCTTGCTTGTCGAAGGTGTAATAGTAGCCGCCAGTCATGAAGTTGGCAATGAATCCGGCCGGCGTGGCATGTATGTTATCGGCCTTGGCAGCCACGAGCGACTTGAGGGTGATGGTGGGTGCCGCAGCCGTGCCGCCTAATGTGGCCAGATACAGGGCTTTTTCAGAGTTGATGAATAGTGTGGAGCCACTGATGGGCAGTGAGGAGCATTCGTTCAGGGTCTTTCCGGTTGAGATGAACGAGGTGACCGCATCGTGTGCTATGTTCACCTGCGAGGCGCTGATCACGTTGTCGATGACTGCCACCAGCGATGTGCCCACTTGTGCTATGGTTGAGAAGTTCTTGTAGTAGATGTGCGATTCTTTTATAACCCACTTCTCGTCGTCGATTACCACATAGCCGAACTCGGTGGCCGCGAGTATAGAGCCGTCGGCAGTGAACGTGATGTCGTTGATAGCCTTTCCCGAGGCAATGACGGCATCTTTGATTTCGGGCATGTTGATAATCTTACCGTCGGAGAGAATTACGTCGATGTTTGAGTTGCGGTAGGTGATCACGACGTAGTCTTTTGTCTCGTTATAGTAGATGTTGGAAATGAGTACGTCAGAGAGGTAGTTACTCTTGTTGAGTGCTTCATTCTCCTGTGTCTCTTTGTCAAAGCTGAACACGTTATCGCTGGCTAAGTAATAGACCTTCTCGCTCGTGTCGATGATGTTCTTGAGCTTCGTTGACACGAAATTGGGGTGTATCTTCCAGTAGCCTGCGGTATATTGAGCACTTGCGGCCATGGGCAGCAATGCCAAAATGAGGATGAGTACTTTCTTTAACATAATTCTATAGAATGTTGAAAATTAATCGTATTGAATAGCTCTATCTCTTTTAATAACGATAAAAGCCTTGATAAATTGCTTATTATGTGTAAAAAAGTTATCGTTGTAGCTCGGCAGTGCGCCTGCTGCCCTCGCGGTTTGTAAAAGCAAAGACGCACCATTCGCCGGTGAACTCGCTCTCGTAGCGCAGGTGTATGCGCTCGTTGGGCAAGAAGGCCACATGTGCTGTGGCTTTGACGGGCTTTGGTTGCCCTGCCGGGTTTTCAACGCCTCGTTTGAGTTGCAGTTTCACCTTGTCGTCGATAATTGTGGCTATCAAGTTCACGGTGTCGCCTTCTTTGAGCTCGAGCCCACGGTGGGTTATGGTAACTTTCCCGTCGGGCTCGGCCGTGAGTGATAGTGTGTGTGGCACTTCGGGCTCATCGTCGGCGATGTCCATGGCATCGATAAAGGTCTGGGCCGGTGAGCGGTCGGTGTGGCCAAAGATGATTCCTATCAGTGCAAATGCCACAAACAATGCCAGCACATAGAACTCTATCGAATGTATGTCCATATAAACTGCTGCTTTTATTACGGTCGTAAGACTTTATCTGATGACCCTGATGGTGGCCTGCGGCTCTGCCGGCATCTGCTGGCCGTCGGCAGCGACGTAGATGTTATACACACCTGTGGGCACGCGGTTGCCATCGTCGAGACTGCAGTCCCAAGTGGCAGTAGTGCCGTCGGTGGTGAACTCGCTCACGGTGTTGCCCTCGTAGTCGGTGATGCGGATGAGGCTGCCGCGCGCCACACCATTGATGGTCACCATGCCGGTGAAGTTGGGTGTGACCAAGGTCGGGAAGACTTCAAAGTTGCTTACTATGGTAGTGGCCTCGTCGTTCTCGCTATATTCGACCACACCGTTGCCGGTCATGATCATCACATGGCCTGTTGTGCCCATGGCACAAGACGAATACACCAGTCCCGATGGCATATCGCTGTTGCTGGAGTCAAATTGTTTCAGCACCTCGGTGCAGTCGGGGTTGAGCAGGTAGATGCCGTTGCCGTTGGTGCTCACCCACTTGCGGTTCAGGTGGTCAACCTCGATGTGGTTGATGCCAATGCCCGAGAGCATAAAATCGCCTGACGAAGTGCGCGGGCGAGTCACAGTCAGGGCGTCGCCAAAGGCCGTTGTGGGATCAAAGCTGAAAATGCCGTTGCCTCCCACCCATATCAGGCCTGTGGAGTCGGAAGCGAGCACCGGGTTGATGCCGCAGCTGATGGATGTTCCGAACTGGTCGGTCACGGTCTTGTGTTGTTTCACCTCAGGCTCGCTGTCCAGGTCGCCGCGCCAGCAAAGCAGGTAGTTGTTTCCGCTGCCACCATTACCGGGGGTATAGACTTTCACATCACCGCGCCCGATGGCAAACCAGTTAAATTGTGAGCTGGTGATGCGCACCGTTCCCGGGATGGCGTATGATTTCCAATCGTCGGCAGTTATGACGTCTTTCTCGAGCTTGTCGGCCGGAAGCACCATAGCGGCGTTCACGAAGTTGGTGTTGTGCAGTGAGTTGTCCATCGACTGAACCATCCACAAGTTGTGCTGCGAGTCGAAGCCGTAGCCGTGTATGCAGCGGTAGTAGTCGCTCTTGCTGGGAACCACCGGAGAGTTGTCCTCGTCATAGACTGCTGCCACGGTGTCGTTCACCACCTTTATCATGCCGCAGTACCAGGTGCCCACATAGTGTGTGCTGGGTTGTGCCAGGTCGATGAGGGGCCTGTAGCTGCAGTGATTGGTTTTCTTGGCTGCCGGGCTGTTGGGACCCCAGGTGTAGCCTCCGCGCGTCCACGTCTGTCCGTCGTAAATAACACACCCTTCGGCTTGCGACGATTTCAATAATGTCGTGGGCGCCGTGTAGGTGAGATAGAGCTTTCCGCTGTTGGAGTTATAGCTTGCCCAGTAGGGGGTGCCTGTTTTCGTGAAACTGATGGCGTTGGGCTTGTAGAGCGTGTCGCTGGCACTGTTCTTGAACAGTCCGTCGGTGCCCAGTCCCCATAGTTCGCCGTCGGCCTCGGGCGAGCAGGAATAGATGCCTTTCCTTTTTCCGTTGACGGCCTTGTAAGCCTCGCCCAGGGCGTTGGTAGTGAGGTATTGTGCGTTGGAAACTGTGAAGTTCCACAGGAAGCCCGTGTAGCTATTCTGTATGTTGATCAAACTGGTTGCGGCGGTGTAGCGGGCCAGCTGCGTCGTTGCAATGCCGCCGTCGGTGGTCACCTGGCATCGCTTCATGTAGGCACTGTCGGCCGTGCACTGTGCAAACAGGAAGAAGCGCTCGCTGTCGTTGATGTTATACAGCTTAGCATTGCTCACCGTCACGGCAGCTCCGGCAGCGGTCTCGTTGCGGTTGCCTAACAGCGACACCGCCTTGAAATCGCTGAACTTGCCCGGTTTGAGCGTTGATGCACTGTAGAGGCTGTCGCCCACGGCAGCAACCAGAGTGCCGCCCACCCGGGTGATTGAGCGGAACGACTTGCCATAGTTGCGGTATTCTCTTGTCTCGAGCGTGCCGGCGTCGAGCGTGACATAGCCGAACGATGTGGAGATGTACACAGCATTATTGCTGAAATTCACATCGTTGATCTCCTTGGTGCAGCCTTGCAGGCGCATGTTGTGCACTGCCGGAACGTTCACCACGCTACCATCGCTCTTTATCACGTCGATGTTAGAGTTGATATATACCACCAGCAGATAGTGCTTGTCGTAGTTGTAGTATATCTGCGAGACTTGCATGTCTTCGGTCAGTCCGCTCGTGCTTTTTAGCGTCTGGATTTCGCCGGTGGCTTTGTCGAAGCGGCTCAGCGAGTTGTCCACAAGCATATACACGCAGTTGGCTGCATCAATGTGGTTTTTGATGCCGTTTTCTGAAAATAGCTGGTGCAATTTCCAGCTGTCGGCCAGTACTATTGTGGGCAATAGTAGCATGATGGCAAGTAGTATTTTCTTAATCATGGCGGTGATGTGTCAAAAAAAACGCAGTTATTGTTATATTAACGTGTGCGACCTTAATTTATTGCATGTCAGGCCGCACACGATGATGTTACACACTTTGTTGCTGTGCATTTTCCACCCACTGCTTCACCACATCGGCTGTGGGAGCCTGGTAGCCGAGCTTGTACTTCTTGTTGATGTCGAGCAGGTCTTGGAACAGCTTTCCGGGGCGTTCCAGGGCAGCAAGAGCCTCGACGGTGAGGATGCCGGCCTTTTGTATGGGTGCCACCCACTCGGCAGGGATGCCCAGTGCGGTAAAGGCCTCTTCCTTGTCGCGGCGGGCAACTTTCTCGGGGCGCATCTGCGGGAACAGGAGCACGTCCTGGATGTAGCTGTTGCCGGTCATGAGCATCACTAGGCGGTCGATGCCGATGCCGATGCCGCTTGTGGGAGGCATGCCATATTGCAATGCACGCAGGAAGTCCTGGTCGATGATCATGGCTTCGTCGTCGCCCTTGTCGGCCAGGCGCATTTGCTCCTTGAAGCGCTCTTCCTGGTCGATGGGGTCGTTAAGCTCGCTGTAGGCGTTGGCCAGCTCTTTGCCGTTGACCATCAGCTCGAAGCGCTCGGTCAGGCCGGCCTTGCTGCGGTGCATCTTCGTTAGCGGCGACATTTCCACCGGGTAGTCGATGATGAAGGTGGGCTGGATGAAGTTGCCCTCGCAGAACTCCCCGAAGATTTCGTCGATGAGCTTGCCTTTGCCCATGGTGTCGTCAATCTCCATGTTCAGCTCGCGGCACACACCGCGTATCTGGCTCTCGTCCATCGTGCTCAGGTCGTAGCCGGTCTTTTCCTTAATGGCATCCAAGATGGGCAGGCGGCGGTAGGGCGCCTTGAAGCTGATGGTCTTGCCGTCGATCTCCACTTCGGTCTTGCCGTTGACAGCAATGCAGATGGTCTCGAGCAGGCGCTCGGTGAAGTCCATCATCCAGTTGTAGTCCTTGTACTGGACGTAGAGTTCCATGCAAGTGAACTCGGGGTTGTGGTTGCGGTCCATGCCCTCGTTGCGGAAGTTCTTGCCTATTTCATACACGCCCTCAAAGCCTCCCACTATGAGCCTCTTGAGATAAAGCTCGGTGGCGATGCGCATATACATTTCTATGCCTAAGGCATTGAAGTGTGTGATGAACGGGCGTGCCGTGGCGCCGCCGGCAATGCTTTGCAGGGTGGGAGTCTCCACCTCGGTGTAGCCGGCATCGTCGAGCACGCGGCGCATGGTCTTGAGCACGGTGGCGCGTTTGAGGAAGGTTTCCTTCACGCCCTCGTTGACAATGAGATCTACATAGCGCTGGCGATAGCGCAGCTCAGGGTCGTCGAAGGCATCGTAGGTGACACCGTCCTTAACCTTGACGATGGGTAGCGGGCGCAGCGACTTGCTGAGCACCTTGAGCGATTGGGCGTGGACGCTGATTTCGCCCGTCTGTGTGCGGAACACATATCCTGTTATACCCACAAAGTCGCCAATGTCGAGCAGCTTCTTGAAGACCACGTTGTAGAGGTCTTTGTTCTCGTCGGGGCACAGGTCGTCGCGGCTGATGTACACTTGTATGCGGCCGTGCGAGTCTTTGAGCTCCATGAATGATGCCTTGCCCATGATGCGACGGCTCATGATGCGGCCTGCGATGCTCACCTGGCGTGCTTCGGCGGCATCGTCGTCGAAGCGCTCGCGAATGTCATCGCTATAGGCGTTCACCGGGAATTCCTCGGCAGGGTAGGGGTTGATACCCAACTCGCGCAACTGGTTGAGGCTGTTGCGGCGCACTATCTCTTGTTCACTCAGTTCTAAAATGTTCATCTTGAGTTGATTTGTTTTCTTTCAGTTACGAGCTGTGAGTTACAAGTAAACGAGCAGGCTAACGTTTGGCCCTGACTCTTCAGGACTTTATCTTAACCCTTATTGCTTAACTCTTAACCCTTAACTCTTATTTCTTCTTCATCTTGGCTGCTATCTCAGTAAGACCTTTGGACATCTTCTCGCCTACGATCTTGGCAAACTCTTCGCTCTTGCCTTGCTTGCCGTAGTAGTCTTTAGCCTCGTCCATGAGCTTCTGCACTTTGGCTTGCTCCTCGGCTTTGTCTTTACCTTCGACCATGTTCACCGACATGTCCAGACTGGCCTTGACCAGGATGTCGGCATCTTTCTCCATGTCGCCGGTCAGCCCTTCGGGTGCTTCGGTGCCGGTTGCCACGGCCTCACCGGTGTTGGCTTTGTTTTCTACTTGCTCAGTGGCAGTGCCACTTGCGGCATTGTTATCACTTTGTTTGCCGGTGCTGTCGCACGAATAGAGGCTCATTGCCACCAGTGCAACGGCCACATAAAGAGTCTTTTTCATTGTCACTTACTTAATTAAATTGCAAAGTTACGATTAAGCGAGCAAAAAGCAAAAGAAAAGTTTATTTTTCTTTGCTTTTTCGAGCGATAGAAACTTCGAGGCGCAGCCTCAACGTTACGATTAAGCGAGCAAAAAGCAAAAGAAAAGTTTATTTTTCTTTTCTTTTTCGAGCGATAGTAACTTCGAGGCGCAGCTTCAGCGTTACTGATTAAGCGAGCAAAAAGAGAGTGTGTCATAATTCAAATTATAGAAAATCAGAGGTGATCGAAGTATAACCCGACACATGTTGTGCATCTTCGAAGCACCCTTTTAATTCGCTGTCTTTCACCAAGCTGCGCACATCTTCGATGTTGCTTGCATGGTGTTAAAGAAATGGTCGCATCTTCGATGCGTCTGCGTTTTCAACGCTTTTTTGAATTATGACACACCCCGTTTTTCGAGCGATAGTAACTTCGAGAGTAACTTCGAGGCACCGTCATTATGCCTTGTGCCGGTGCTTGTTCCACCATGCTTTTAAGTATTCACCTACTTTTGCCGTCATCCAATCAAAGGCCAGCGGCACAGCCACTCCGGCAGCAAAGTATATCGGCCATGACCATACGAGCGATGTGATAACCGGATGCTGTGCAACGTAGTCGTGTGGCAGGTGCATGGTGGCTACTAATGCCCACGACACGAGGTGCATGGCGGTGAAGTGCAGCACGAGGATGATGAGCGTGCGGTTGCCTATGTAGGCCAGGCAGCGGGCCATCCATCGGTCGCTTGCGGCGATGTGCCAAGCAATGCCTGCCACGGCCCATGAGCCGGCTATGACAGTGGCATAGTTGGGTATGAGCCACATGGCGTTCATTTTGCTGAAATTGCCCGGCACGGTGAGTGAGCCCAGCACAAACAGTGCCGCCATGAGTGCGATGACAGGCCAGCCGTGTGCGATGTTGACCCGGCGCATAAGGTAGCCCAACGTATAGTAGGAGGCGCACATGAAGCTCACATCGCGCAGCCTGATGTGAAATCCCGTGACGTTGAGTGCGGCGGCTACGAGAGCAAATCCGGCCACCCAAGCCAGTGGCCACCGCCTGATCAACGGCACAAAAGCAATGAACAGCATGCAGCCAAAAAACAGCTCGGTAATAAACCAGTTGGCGCCCACCAGTGTCTCGGGCGAGTGCATGACAAGGATGTGTGGCACCCGGGCTGCCATGTCGTGCCACGAGTATAACGGTGTGCCGGCAGGGTAAAAGCCTATGCGGCAAAACACATTGTGTAGCAGCACGAAGACTGCCCCCCACTTAACAAAAGGCCAATAAAGCGACTTGATGCGTTTCTTCACATATTCCTGCCTGTGTGTGACGTAAACGTCTTTGAAGCAATAGCCACTTGCGATGACAAACAGCGGCAGCATGAGCATGGTCGGAATCCTGTCGATGACCGGAATGCTGAATGACAGCGTGGCGTGTTCCCATATAATCCCAAGCATGGCGATGCCTTTGAGCACTGCTATGTGGGAATTGTAGCCGTTGGGGAGGTTGGGGTGGGACATGCTTGCTGTGAAATAGATTATCAGGTTGCAAAAGTAATCGTTTTCGGCGAGATGAGCAACGCCGGGTAGGTTTTCTGCAAATTTGGTAAATAAATCAGCAAAAAGAATAAGAGCTAAATGGAGTTTTCTGCCTATTTTTGCAAAGCGAAAATTAGAGCTGAATATGAATAGAATAAGTCTTTTCCTGCTGGCAATAATTCTTGCTGCAGGAGCGTTAAATGCACAGAATATGAAAGAATCGAGTGAGAAAAAATGTGGAGCCGCTTGTGCGGTGGCGAGTGATGGTAAAAAGGGCTGCAACACGGTCGATTTCGGTGTGTGGCCCAAGGGCGAATTTAATGCCGCCTATGCTCAGTATTTTGTCGGCAACAGCTATCTGGCACCGCTGGGCGCCGGCAATAGCGGCCTGGTGAATGTGACCTTCGAGCCGCGCTGCCGCAATAACTGGCACATTCATCACAAGAGTGTGCAGGTGCTCATCTGCGTGTCGGGTCGCGGATGGTATGTCGAAGAGGGCAAAGAACCCGTTGAGATGCGTCCAGGCACTGTAATAGCGATTCCCGCTGAGGCTAAGCACTGGCATGGTGCAGCCCGCGACTCATGGTTCCAGCATCTTACTTATATGGCACAGGTCGAAGATGGATCGTCCACCACTTGGTTGGAGCCGGTGGTTGATGAAGAATATGATAAATTGCCATGAGACCGTATAAATATTTAATTATAACAGCCGCCATGGCAGTGTTGGCGTCGACTGCTGTCTCGGCTCAAGATATTTCAGAAATGAAATCGAATATTACTGCATTTGCTCAGGATTATCGCGAACGTATGTTCCCTGGTAATGAGTCGGATTTAAGACATACCGACCCGGAATTTGTTGAACGGTTCGACAATTTTGCCTTTGATGAAGTTATAAGACAGACGAGCGACAAGCTTGACGATCACACCCGTTTCATATGCTACTTGGCAACGCTGTTAGGTTGCCAGGGCATTGATGCATATCGGGAGATGTTGCCTGCTGCCCTCAACATGGGCGTGACACCCGTTGAGGTGAAAGAGATAGTGTATCAGGCAACTGCCTATTTAGGTATGGGGCGCGTTTTCCCGTTCTTGAAAGCGACCAACGAGATATTAGAGCAACGCGGCATTGAGTTGCCATTAGAGCCGCAGGCACAGACTACGCGGGAAAACCGTCGCGAGGCTGGTACGCAAGCACAGGTTGACTGTTTCGGTGAAGGAATGCGCGAATTCTGGAAGTCTGGGCCAGAAGACAGCCGCCATATAAATCTATGGCTGGCCGGTAACTGCTTTGGTGACTATTATACCCGCAAAGGGCTTGACCTGAAAATGCGTGAGCTGATAACGTTCTGTTTCCTTGCTGCGCAGGGTGGTTGTGAACCGCAGTTGAAAGGACACATCGCCGGCAATTATCATGTGGGCAATGACAAGGATTTCCTCATTGCGGTGCTGTCGTCAAACCTGCCGTTCATTGGCTACCCGCGCACGCTGAACGCCTTGAACTGCATTCGCGAGGTTAAGTAACGACGAATAAGTAGTTGGTAATAAGGGTTAAGTAATAAGTAGGAAGTGATAAGTAATAACAAGTAAAGTTTTGATTATGAACGTATTATTGATAAATGGAAGTCCACATGCCGACGGGTGCACATTCACGGCGCTCGACATAGTGGCAAAAGAGCTTGAAGCTCAAGGCGTAACAGCCGAGATTGTGCATGTTGGCCACAAGGCCATACGTGGTTGCATAGGCTGCTATAAGTGTGCCGAGCTGGGCCGTTGCGTGTTTGATAACGATATGGTCAACGAGGTGGCGCGCAAGTTTGAGCAGGCCGACGGGCTGGTCGTCGGTTCGCCGGTGTATTATGCCGGTGCCGCAGGCACGCTCATTTCATTCCTCAACCGTCTGTTTTTCTCCACGCCGTTCTCCAAGCGTTTCAAGGTGGGTGCAGCGGTGGTGTCGGCACGGCGGGCCGGTACTACGGCAACTTTCGATGAACTTAACAAGTTCTTCACCATCAGCGAGATGCCCATTGTTTCGAGCCGCTACTGGAACGAGGTGCATGGCAATGCCCCCGAGCAGGTGCTGCAAGACGAGGAAGGCTGCCAGGTGATGCAAACCCTCGGGCGCAACATGGCTTTCCTGATCAAGGCCATAGCCCGCGAGCGCGAAGCCGCAGGGCTGCCCGAGGAAATTCAGAACCCGGTGTTTACAAACTTTATACGATAAGTTTTATTAGTCAATTTAAGTTTCTTAAGTAGCTAACATGCTCAGATAGTG
>DGVT01000034.1:8076-11290 GCA_002395965.1 Porphyromonadaceae bacterium UBA4277 | reverse complement strand
GACCAAGCTGCGAACCCCGCTGGGGTTCTTGCATGGTCTTTCACACAAAGTCGGGTCTTCGACCCGCCAGCGTCTTCGACGCTTTTGCTTGCTATTTTCAACATTTTATCTACTTTAGAAACTTGAGTTAGTCAATTTAGATAAGATAAAAGTAAAAATAATAGGACTATGATTAACGATTTCATTTATGACATTCCCGTCAGGGTCTATTTTGGCCGTGACCAGTTGAAGAACTTAGGTGCCGAGCTCAAGAAGCATGGCACGCGTGTGCTGATGACCTACGGTGGCGGCTCCATCAAGCGCATGGGCCTCTACGACCGCGTGGTAAAAGAGATTAAGGCTGCCGGCCTTGAGCTGTTTGAGCTTTCGGGCATTGAGCCCAATCCGCGCATCGGGTCGGTGCGAGAGGGCGCCCGAATGTGCAAGCAGCACAACATCGACGTGCTGCTTGCAGTGGGCGGTGGTTCTACTATCGACGCCACAAAGTTTATCGCCGCAGGTGCATGCTCCGACCTCGACCCCTGGGATTTCCTTGACTATTCCAAGCAGGCTCCCATCGAGAAGGCACTGCCCATCGTCACCATCCTCACACTGGCAGCTACCGGCAGTGAAATGGACAGTGGCGGCGTGATCAGCAATCCCGAGACTAAGGACAAGAATGGCCGCCTGGCTCCGGCATTGCTGCCCAAGGCATCGTTCCTCGACCCCACCAACACGTTCACCGTGAGTCCCTATCAGACGGCTTGTGGTGCCGCCGACATGATGTCGCACATCATTGAGGTGTACTTCAACATGAACCAGGACCTGTATATGCTCGACTGCTTCATGGAAGGCTTGATGAAGACCATCATCAAGTATGCACCTGTGGCAATGAAAGAGCCTGAGAACTATGAGGCTCGCGCCAACCTGATGTGGACGTCGAGCTGGGCTATCAACGGCTTTGTGGATGGCGGCAAGCAGTTAGCATGGTCGTGCCACCCTATGGAGCACGAGCTGTCGGCAATCTACGACATCACCCACGGCCTGGGGCTTGCCATCCTCACGCCGCGCTGGATGAAGTATTGCCTTGACGAGACCACCGTGTCGAAGTATGTGCAATTTGGCGTTAACGTCTTCGGCATAGATGCCTCACTCGAGCCGATGCAGATTGCAAATCTCGCTATTGAGAAGCTGAGCGACTTCCTTTTCAACACCTTGGGACTGAAGAGCACACTGCCCGAGGTGGGCATCGACGAGACGCACTTTGCCGTGATGGCACGCAAGTCGGTGGGCGGCGGCACGCTTCACGGCTTCAAGCCGCTGCAGCAGGCCGATGTGGAGCAAATCTTCAAGATGTGTATGCAATAAAAACAACAATAACGATGAAGACATTGAAATATATCTTAGCATCGGCACTGTGTGTGCTGGTGTACACAGCATGTAGCGGAAACACCAAGACAGCAGCCGAGGGCGCTGAGCAACCGGCAGTGGGGCAGCAGCCTCTGCCTGTCGATGTGGCTTCTAAGGCTATTGTCGTCTTCTTTTCGCATGCAGGCGACAACTATAGTGTGGGAAACATCAAGGTGGGTAATACCAAGATTGTGGCCGACTACATCAGTGAGCTGACCGGGGCCGACCAGTTTGAGATTGTTATTGATAAGTATGACGGCATGGCCTACAAGCCCTTGTGCGACCTGGCAAAGGCCGAGCAGGAAAATGGCGAACTGCCTGAGTTTAAGGGCGCAATCGACAACATTGACCAGTATGAGACCGTGTTTGTTGGCGGACCGGTGTGGTGGGGTACTTACCCGCAGGTGATGTTCACTTTCTTTAATCGCTATGACCTGAACGGCAAGACCATTATTCCTTTCACCACCCATGAGGGCAGCGGTCTGGGGCGTTGCGTTGACGATGTGAAAAAAGCCTACCCTAAGGCTAACGTCACCGGGGCATTCTCGATCTATGGTCACGACGTGCGCGACGGAAAAGCAAGTGTCGAGAAGTGGCTCAACGGCCTGGGCTACGGCAAGTAGCAGGCCGGTGCCGGCCATGCGATAGCGCACCTCACGATCGCCATCGGTTAAAGCATGATGAAATTGAGGTGAATGCCAATCGGAATTTCAGGCTATAGTACTTTTTCCGGTGAGCTCGCAACGTTTATTACAGTTCAAGCACTGCCATTAAGTTGGCCGGCTCACTTGTCAAGGCCGCTGAAGGGTCAGTCGGTGGTCAGTCGGCGGTAGCGTATGCGCTTGGGCTCCTCGCGGCCTAAGCGCTTGAGCTTGTTTTCCTCGTATTCTGAGTAGGAGCCTTCGAAGAAGAACACGCGCGAGTCGCCTTCGAACGCTAAGATGTGGGTGCAGATGCGGTCCAGGAACCAGCGGTCGTGGCTGATGACCACGGCGCATCCGGCAAAGTCGTCGAGGCCTTCCTCGAGTGCCCGCAGTGTGTTCACGTCGATGTCGTTGGTGGGTTCGTCGAGCAGCAGCACGTTGCCTTCTTGCTTGAGGGCTAATGCTAACTGCAGGCGGTTGCGCTCGCCGCCCGAGAGCACGCCGCACTTCTTCTGCTGGTCAACACCGGTGAAGTTGAAGCGGCTCAGGTAGGCGCGGGCGTTCACGTCGCGTCCGCCCATGCGCAGCAGTTCCACGCCGTCGGAGATCACCTCATAGACGGTCTTGTCGGGGTCGATGCTCGTGTGCTGTTGATCGACATAGACTGCCTTCACCGTTTCGCCCACCTCGAAGGTGCCGCTGTCGGGCTTCTCCAATCCCATGATGAGCCTGAACAGCGTTGTCTTGCCGGCGCCGTTGGGGCCTATCACACCCACTATGCCGTTGGGCGGAAGCATGAAGTTGAGGTCGTCGAAGAGCAACTTGTCGCCGAAGGCCTTGGCCACATGCACCGCTTCGATAACCTTATTGCCCAGTCGGGGGCCGTTGGGGATGAATATCTCGAGTTTCTCTTCCTTCTCTTTCACTGTCTCGTTGAGCAGTTTGTCGTAGCTGTTGAGGCGTGCCTTGCCCTTGGCCTGGCGTGCCTTAGGTGCCATGCGCACCCATTCCAATTCGCGCTGAAGCGTCTTTTGGCGCTTGCTCTCGGTCTTCTCCTCTTGTGCCAGTCGCTGGGTCTTCTGCTCGAGCCAGCTGGAGTAGTTACCCTGCCAGGGTATTCCCTCGCCGCGGTCCAGCTCCAAGATCCAGCCCGCCACATGGTCGAGGAAGTAGCGGTCGTG
>DGVT01000034.1:0-7927 GCA_002395965.1 Porphyromonadaceae bacterium UBA4277 | reverse complement strand
GGCTCGTCGAGCAACAGCACGTCGGGTTTCTGCAGCAGCAGGCGGCACAGTGCCACGCGGCGGCGCTCACCACCGCTCAGGTGCTCGCAGGGCTCGTCGGGCGCCGGACAGCGCAGGGCGTCCATGGCGCGGTCGAGGCGGCTGTCGAGGTTCCAGGCATCGGTGGCGTCGATCACGTCTTGCAACTCGGCCTGACGGGCAAAGAGCTCGTTCATCTTGTCGGAATCCTCATAGTATTCGGGCAACCCGAACTTCTGGTTTATCTCCTCATATTCCTTGAGCGTATCTACAATGTGCTGCACGCCTTCCTGCACCACTTCGCGCACTGTCTTCGACGGGTCGAGCTGCGGGTCCTGCGGCAGGTAGCCCACGGTGTAGCCCGGGGCAAACACCACCTGGCCCTGATATTTTGTCTCGATGCCGGCAATGATTTTCATCAGCGTGGATTTTCCGGCTCCGTTAAGGCCTATGATGCCTATCTTTGCACCATAGAAGAATGAGAGGTAGATATTCTTGAGGATTTGCTTCTGGTTTTGTTCGATAGTCTTGCTCACGCCCACCATCGAGAAGATGATTTTTTTGTCGTCTGCTGTTGCCATAATGATTGGGGTTAATTAGCTTGTGATGATGTGAATTAATCGAATTGCAAAGTTACGATTAAGCGAGCGCAGAACAAAATGAAAAACAAAGTTTTTTATTTTTTTTGCCGAGCGATAGTAAGTTAGGCGCAGCCAACGTTACCGATTAAGCGAGCGCAGAACAAAATGAAAAACGAAGTTTTTTATTTTTATGCCGAGCGGTAGTAAGTTAGGCGTAGCCAACGTTACCGATTAAGCGAGCGCAGAACAAAATATTGAGTTTTCCCTGATGCTCATTTCACGTTAGTTGCGATAGCACGGTCTCTACATCATTAAGATTCTTGCATATTTCGGCTGCCATGGCGTTGAGAGCCACACACTCAGAGCGATTGATGTATCGTTTGCCCTCGTCATAGGGCCAAGGGCTGAGAATAAGCAACCGACCTGCGGCACACGCTTGAAACAGAGCATCAGAAGGTTTGTAATACTCACGGAAGCCATTGGCGGCAAGGAGAATGAAAGGATGTCCTTCATGTAGCAAGACCTGCATCACCCGTTTCTCCTGCGGCGAGATAAAGGGAGAGACCTGTACCACTCCTTTGCGAGCCATGAGAACACGGCTGTTCATGTAGTTGCGTAGCGGCTGGTCGTCGCCGTGTTCGGCTGCCTTCACCATCGTGCTCCGCACATGAACCGTATCAAACCTTCGCTCCATCAGCAGTGCAACATTACCAACGGCATCATATCTTCGCATGCCTACGTATATTCCATTCTGTACGCGGAAAAAACCGGGCTTCAGGCGTTTGGTGGCCAGCCGTTGAGGGTTCATGCGCACATAATGAATCATCGCATGTAATTGTCCGCGACGCGACAAGGGACGGATGAACGGGCGTGCAGTGAAAACAGGGAAAGGATAGCCGGAAGCATCTTCGTTGGTTATTTCCGAATTCAATTCGGAAGCAACCGACAAAGTATAGGCTCTGCCATGCTTCTTTACCCCTTGCCAATAGCCTCGCACAACGCTACGAATGCTTGTTTCCATCACTCGGGTCACATGAATAACAGCGTGCAAGTGGTCGGGCATCAGGCAGAATTGTAAAATGCGTATCTCCGGATAGTGCTTGCACATCACATATAGCTCATTAACAACTGCATTGCCCAATGCTGTTCGTTCCACCCTGGCATGAGAAGGGTCATTGTCAGGAATTATCAAAGTGCCGAGCAACGGCTCGCGCGACGGCACCGTGAGCGTAACATGATACACCCCGACACCTTTCCATGCCGTTCCTGTCTCCTGCCAATGCCATTGCCATTGCTCACGTTCCTCCATATACACTTGCTCTTTGCCTACAAATTTAGATATAAATCCCGATTAACAAGCCACTTGTGACAAAGAAACTGATTTTTCTTTAGAGAAATCCATATCGAAATAATTGAAGAATGTTTGTATTATTTCAAAAAAGCATCTAATTTTGCAAAGTCGTGCCATCGGTCACAATTCCGACCGGTGGTAGGACGCAATAATTTTTTTGAAAGGCGTTTATTAGCGCTTTGTTCTTGGCGTATCAGAATCTTGCAAATTCATCCCAAAAGCCAAGACGAAGCAATAATAGAATGCCCTTGCTTGAATATGTATGAATTTCATTCATGTCATATTCGGCGTGGGTTTCTGTATTGCTCGTTGATGCTTTTGGGGGCATGCAAGAGCCTTGATACGCGGGACGAGTGACAGTACAGACTCCCGCGCCTTTCTTTTTACATAGTATCGCTCAATGGGGTAGCGGAGCACCAAAAACATTTGTTGTTATGACACACTATTTTCGTTTTTTATGTGTAATGGCGGTGCTCTGCTACTGCATGAGCGGATTTAGCCAAATAAGCCTTAGGGTTGGTGATACTTTCACAATAGTAGCGCCTGAAAGTTTTAGACATGATGGATCAACTTATGTAGTAAAACAATACATTTGGTCAGGTCTTGATGGTACACATTTCAAAGTTGAGTATGATCAATCTCATTCTTTTTCATACAGTGGATATAGAAGTGAAGGCGTTAACGTTGCGAGAGTAACACTTTTACAACCATTTGAAGGGACAATGACGCTCAATTGTACGGTGACTGGATTCAGGCTAGGTTATGGTGAAACACGAAATCAAACTTACTCCTATACCTTTTCATGCGCCCCTGTTGATGTAACGGTCTATCCATCTGAATTTGCGATGGCTGTTGGTCAAAGTCAGACCTTGCAGTGGCAATTTTCCCCATCGAACACGCAGTATGGTGCAACAGTTTCTTTTTCATCGAGTGACAATAGTATTGCCGATGTTGATTTAAATGGGAAAGTCATTGCAAAGAAAGTTGGCACAGCGACCATTACCGCCACCACCAACTATGGCACCACAGCCACTTGCGAAGTGACCGTGGTAGGTCTCACCCTCGACAAAGCTGAGGCCGAGATGCATGTGGGCGACCAACTGCGCCTGGCGGCCACCTTGCTTCCTTCGGGCGAAACGCAGCGCGTGACGTGGAGCAGTAGCGACCCTGCAATAGCTCGTGTGGTGGGTGGAACAGTCTATGCCCTCGAGTGGGGCGAGTGTGTTATCACTGCCAAGGCAATCGATAATAGTGCACTCACTTCTAATTGCCTGATCTACGTCCTGCCTGAACAGCAGCAGGGCGGTGGCTGCGATGTGAACGGCAGCGGCATCGTTGACGTAGATGATGTGAACGAAGTTATTAATTACATATTGGCTCACTGATGCTCGCGCTTTGCGAGAACCCCACTCGTGAAGCTGACACACTCCCCCTAACCCCTCTAACTTAGAGGGGAAGCTGCCACCCGGAGGTGAGCTGCCGCGCGGAGGCAAGGGAGGCGACGATGTAAAAAAGAGGGCCGGCGGTAATTGCCGGCCCTCTTTGGGCTGTATCAATGAGAGATTGTGTTGCTGATTAGCCGTTGTGCTTCTTCATGATCTTGATCAGGTCGATCACCTTGTGGCTGTAGCCAATTTCGTTGTCATACCAGCTGACGACCTTCACAAACTTGTCGGTCAGATAGACGCCTGCGTTGGCATCGAAGATGCTTGTGCGGGGGTCGCCTAAGAAGTCGCTCGACACGACAGCGTCTTCGGTGTAGCCTAAGATGCCCTTGAGCTCGCCTTCCGAAGCCTTCTTCATGGCGTTGCAGATGTCCTCCTTGGTGGCGGGGTTCTTCAGGTTGACGGTGAGGTCAACAACCGACACGTCGAGGGTGGGAACGCGCATCGAGATGCCTGTGAGCTTGCCGTTGAGCTCGGGAATCACTTTGCCCACAGCCTTGGCAGCGCCAGTGCTCGAGGGGATGATGTTGCCAGCAGCAGCACGTCCGCCGCGCCAGTCCTTCATCGACGGGCCGTCAACGGTCTTCTGGGTGGCTGTAGTAGCGTGCACGGTGGTCATGAGGCCGTTCTCGATGCCGAAAGCGTCGTTGAGCACCTTGGCGATGGGAGCGAGGCAGTTGGTAGTGCAAGAAGCGTTAGAAACGATGGTCTCGCCGTTATATTTGTCGGAGTTCACGCCGCAAACGAACATAGGAGCCTGACGTCCGTCTTCGCCGGCCTTGCTGGGAGCTGAAAGCACCACATACTTGGCACCGGCCTGCAGATGCTTCTCGGCCTTGTCCATAGCCAGGAACAAACCGGTAGATTCTACTACATATTCAGCACCTACTTCGTCCCACTTCAGGTTGGCGGGATCCTTCTCGGCAGTCACGCGGATGGGGTTGCCGTTCACGATGAGCTGGCTCTTTTCTACGTCGGCCTCGATGGTGCCGTTGAACTGACCGTGCATGGTGTCATATTTGAGCATATAAGCCATGTAGTCAACAGGCAGAAGGTCGTTGATACCAACTACTACTACGTCGTTAACGTTGTTCTCCTCAAAAGTTGAACGGAACACAAAGCGGCCAATGCGGCCAAAACCGTTAATACCGATTTTAATTTTTGCCATAATACTTTTATTAAAAAATAAGTTTATTAAAATAGTTCTTTAATCCTTTTCATTTAGTCTTATCGATTGACTGCTAAAAGTTACTCGCTTATCGACATTTTGGCCAAATATATTGCCAACTTGCAATATATTTCGTAACTTTGCAGTTCATACAGGCTTTCCCACGGCCTGTGTTACGACTGCAAAAGTACTGATTTTTTTCTGATTGTGGTTAACACGTGAGCGAAAATAGATGAATTTTTTCGTCAATTAAGAATGTTTAATAGTTAATGCGCTGTAAATGAGTAGTAGCGATTGCGGTCGGCAGGCAGGGAAAAGTAATGGTTGAAAAGTGAAATCAGAGATAATAAACAAAATATTCACCTAAAAAGTAATTATTATGGGTTTTGTAAAAGAGTTTAAGGAGTTTGCCATGAAGGGCAATGTGATGGACATGGCTGTCGGTGTGATCATTGGCGGTGCTTTTGGCAAGATCGTCACTTCGCTGGTCGAGGACGTGCTCATGCCGGTTATCAGTCTTGCAACGGGTGGAGTGGATTTCCGCAACCTGTTCTGCACGTTTGGCAAAATTCCCGAGGGCGTGGCCAATAACTACGACGCTCTGAAAGAGGCCGGTGTGTCGATGTTTGCCTATGGTGCTTTCATCCAGAATATTATCGACTTCCTGATTATTGCGCTGTGCATCTTCCTGATGATTAAGGCCATGAACAAGATTACCAAGAAGAAAGCCGAGGAGCCTGCGCCCGATCCCGAACCCACTGCCGAGGAAAAGCTGCTGGGCGAAATCCGCGACTTGCTCAAGGAGAAGAAGTAAGCACTGTCGCTTGCCTCGAAGGCAATGCGGGAGGGTGTGTTCACGACGACGCACCCTCCCGTTGTGTTAAGCATAGTGGCCTAAGTTTAGAACAGTTTGGCAATGTTCTCGGTCATCATCTTCACCGACATAGCCAGCAAGATGATGCCGAAAAACTTGCGGGAAAAGAAAATGCCGCCTTCGCCCAGCAGACGCTGCACTTTGTCGGTCGATTTGATCACGATATACACCCAAGCCATGTTAATCACCAGGCCTATGAGGATGTTGATGTCATCGTACATGGCCTTGAGCGAAATGAGCGTGGTTAGGACTCCTGCGCCGGCTATTAAGGGGAAGACTAAGGGCACGAGCGTGGCACCCTTTGACGGAGCATCATTCTTGAAGATTTCAACATCAAGAATCATCTCCAGCGCCATGAGAAACATCAAGAAGCCGCCTGCCGTGGCAAACGACTGGATGTTGCAGTTAAAGATATTCAAAATCCAGTAACCTCCATAGTAAAACCCGAGCATGAGCAGGGTGGAGTAAATCGTTGCCTTCACGGCATCGACATGGCGGCCTTTCTCCCTGAGCTGGAGGATTATAGGCACCGAACCTACTATGTCGATAATACTGAGCAAAACGAGTGTGGCACTCAGGATTTGAGTGAAATTAATTCTTCCCATAGGCGCAATATAACTTTGGTGGAACTTTTTTTACAAAATTACCGCTAAAAAACGAACTCTACAACATTTGGCCGGAAAAAATGGGCTTTGCCTAAGTCTGGCTGCGCCTTCTTCCGGCTGCACTCACGGGGTGTGTCATAATTCAAAAAAGCGTTGAAAACGCAGACGCATCGAAGATGCGACCATTTCTTTAACACCATGCAAGCAACATCGAAGATGTGCGCAGCTTGGTGAAAGACAGCGAATTAAAAGGGTGCTTCGAAGATGCACAACATGTGTCGGGTTATACTTCGATCACCTCTGATTTTCTATAATTTGAATTATGACACACCCTCACTCGCTTGCACGAAAGTCCTCCCGCTCGGAAAAATCAAAGTAAACTTTGCTTTTTCGCTCGCTTATTCGTAACTTTGTGGCACTTAACCGAAACGACCTAAAAACTATGACCACAAAACAAGGAGCACGCCTGCTCATCATATACACCGGCGGCACGATTGGGATGATAGAAAATCCGGTTACTCATGCCCTTCAACCGTTTGATTTCTCTCATCTTATCGATAATGTGCCCAAGGTGAAGATGCTGGGTTATGACATCGACAACATTCAGTTTAATCCGCCCATCGACAGCTCTAACATGAGCCCCGAGCACTGGAGCGAGATAGCATGTGCCATAGGTGAGCACTATGACGACTACGACGGTTTCGTGGTGCTGCATGGCACCGACACGATGGCTTTCACGGCCTCGGCACTGAGCTTCATGCTTGAGCACCTGCGCAAACCCGTTATCATCACCGGCTCGCAGCTGCCCATAGGCGAGGTGCGCACCGATGGTGAGGAAAACCTGATCACAGCCTTGCAGGTGGCGGCCGCAGTCGATGCCCAGGGAGCACCCATGGTGCAGGAGGTGGCCATCCTGTTCAACGACTCGCTGTTGCGTGGCAACAGGAGCTCGAAGATGAGTGCCGACAACTTTAATGCCTTTAAGAGTAATAACTATCCTGAACTGGCACGCATAGGCCTTGCTATTACCTTCTTGGAGAAGAACTTGTACCGCTCGTGTGATGATGAAAAGCTTAAAGTGCACACTGCTCTCGACACCGACGTGATTTTCATCGAGTTGTATCCCGGGCTAAGTGAGCAGACGCTTCGCCACATGCTCAACACGCCACACATCAAGGGGGTGGTGCTCAAGACCTATGGCGCCGGCAACGCTCCTAACGAACCGTGGTTTATAGGTGCTGTGAGCGAGGCCGTGAACCGGGGCCTCGTGGTGCTAAACGTCACTCAGTGTGCCAATGGCGGAGTGAACAACACCCTCTATGAGACCGGCAACAGCCTGGCTGCAGCCGGTGTAGTCAGCGGTCACGACATGACCAGCGAGGCGGCCATCACTAAGCTGATGTATCTCTTCGGGCAAGGGCTGAGCGGCGATGAAGTGCGCCGAGCACTGCTCACCGACATGCGCGGTGAGGTAACCGTGGCGGGTAAAGGCCGAAATTAACGATAGTTGGAGTTTGGTGCCTGGGGAAGAAAACACTTTCGTTTTTTGTGCAGTTCAGTTCTGGCGGATTTGCAATCCGCCAGGGCTTAACGGGGGATTTGCAATCCCCGCGCCGGAACAGTTCCCCGATAGCCCGCACGGGCTGGCGGATTGCAAATCCGGCCGAACGAATGCGGGGTGTGTCATAATTCAAAAAAGCGTTGAAAACGCAGACGCATCGAAGATGCGACCATTTCTTTAACACCATGCAAGCAACATCGAAGATGTGCGCAGCTTGGTGAAAGACAGCGAATTAAAAGGGTGCTTCGAAGATGCACAACATGTGTCGGGTTATACTTCGATCACCTCTGATTTTCTATAATTTGAATTATGACACACCCTTGT
>DGVT01000112.1:2657-7416 GCA_002395965.1 Porphyromonadaceae bacterium UBA4277 | reverse complement strand
ACAACCCCTATGCCGGCGGCTACTACCCCGTGGGCTACAGCTTAGAGGAGTCGAAGAAGATGATGGCCGACGAGCCCGAGCGCTTCAAGGAATGCGTCTTCGAGTCGCTGCGCCGTCAGGTGGCAGCCATCAACCGTCTTACTGCTGCCGGTATGTACTTCTTTGATTATGGTAACGCATTCATGCTCATGGCAAGTCGTGCCGGTGCCGACATCATGAAGGATGAGACGCACTTCCGCTACCCGAGCTATGTGCAGGACATCATGGGCCCGATGTTCTTCGACTACGGCTTCGGTCCGTTCCGCTGGGTGTGCACATCGTGCGACCCCAAGGACCTGGAGATAAGCGACCGCCTCGCAGCCGAGGTGCTCGACGACATGATGCACCATGTGACCGACGACATCAAGGGTCAGCTGGCCGACAACCTGCACTGGATTCGCGAAGCCGGCAAGAACCACCTGGTGGTGGGCTCGCAGGCACGCATCCTCTATGCCGATGCCGAAGGCCGCACACGCATTGCGTTGGCATTTAACGATGCCATCCGCCGCGGCGAAATCAGCAAGCCCATCGTGCTGGGTCGTGACCACCACGATGTGAGCGGCACCGACTCGCCCTTCCGCGAGACCAGCAACATCTACGACGGTTCGCAGTTCTGTGCCGACATGGCTGTGCAGAACGTAATAGGCGACTCGTTCCGCGGTGCTACCTGGGTGAGCATCCACAATGGCGGTGGTGTAGGCTGGGGCGAGGTCATCAACGGTGGCTTCGGCATGGTGATCGATGGCAGCGAGGAGGCCGACCGTCGCATCCGCCAGATGCTCTTCTGGGATGTGAACAACGGCATCGCACGCCGTTCGTGGGCACGTAATACAGGCTCGATGGATGCCATACGCCGCGAGATGGAGCGCACGCCCGAGCTCAAGGTGACAATGCCCAACCTGGTTGACGACGCCTTGCTCGACGGCCTCAAGTTCTAACGCATAGCACTGCAGCCAACACACGGCACTATTAGAGTAGTGCCTGCATACGATAACTGCCGGTCGCATATTACTAATGCAACCGGCAGTTAATTTTTATATTATCAGGGTAGTGGCACCCCGGCTGGTTTACAGCACCACTTTCTTGCCGTTTTTAATGTATATGCCATGCGTTGGATGCTCCACCCGCTGGCCCGTTATGGAGTAATATGCGTCGTCGTGACGGCCGTTAGCTACTTCCACGTTATCGACAATGGTGGTTATGCCCGAGCTGGGCAGCGAGAGGGTGACGCTGACGCTTCCCTGGCCGGCCTGGAGAAATGCTTTCAGCTCGTCGAGCGACTCATAGTCGATGTGTCCTAATGGAGTGTAGCTCCATGAGTTGTTGCCATAAAACAGGACGATCTGATTGCCGTTATACAGCATCACGTCTCCGGGCTGAGTGGTGATTTGACGGTTGCTGGTGGTGAGTGAGCGTCCCAGTGCCCCTACCTTCTCAAAGCCTCCGTAGTCGTCGGCTTGATAGGTAATGGTGGCTTGCTGCAAGGCTTCAATGAGCTCGCGTGTTGCATCGTTGTCTTCGAGGGCGACAGTGCGTGTCTGTCCGCCGATGGTAATATTCATGCTGAGTGTAGGCATATCGTTTTGACTGAAATTGAGTGTTGGCAGCCAGTCTTGTATCAGTGTCGCTGTGCGGCTGCGATTGGAGTTGTTGATCCACAGCGAACTGCCCATCCAAGTTGCATCGGGCAACAAGCGGCGGGCATCGGCTTCGACGCCACTGATGCTACTGGAGGCACTCGACACAATCAGGGCTACATGCTTGCCGGCCATCGTCTGGCGGTTCTGGAACAAATAGGTCTGCATGATAGCTGCCATCTGGCTCCACCATAGCGGTGTTACGATGATAATGTTGTCGTAGTTGCCGGCATCGGTTGTTACAGGGTCGATGGCCGGGTAGCTGGCCTCGTCGTCGGGGTTAGCCTTGATGGCATTAAGCAACTGGCTGCCTATGGCATAGTTGTTGGCCTCATATCGCTGCGTCTTGTCAACCGGTGTGATTTCAACCACGTCGGCAGAAAGTTGTGCCGTGAGCTCGTTCACTATCGTGCGGCAGTTGCCGGTGTAGCTGTAGTAGGCCACGAGCGTGCGGGCATTGCTGTGCAAGCCTATTGCGATGAAAGCTATCACAGCCACAATGATGTAGAAGTTAGTTGACTTTTTCATTGCTATATATGTTTATGGTTTTTACCCGTTTCAAATCTCATGGTTTCACTTCAAGTTCTCTTTGAAGAACTGTTCGATTTTGTCATAAGGTATAACTCCGGCCACATCGTCGTAGAGATCGACATGCGAGGCACCCGGGATTATCATCAGCTCTTTATTGCCTTGCTTGGCACTGATTCCTTCCACGTGTATTCCAGTCATTTTCTCAAAAGCATATTCCGAGAAGTAGCGGCTGTGAGCCTTCTCGCCATGGATGAGAAGCACCGGCGTTTCAATTTCGTGTGCCCATGCCAGTAGCGGCTGGTTGAGGAACGACTGGCATCCGGTTACGTTCCAGCCATCGGTGCTGTTGCCGCTGCGCTCGTGGTAGCCACGCGGAGTCTTGTAATAGGCATGATAGTCTTTAACAAACCATGGTGCGTCGTCGGGTAGCGGGTCGATGACGCCTCCGGCCCGCTTATAGGTGCCGGCCTTGAAGTCGGCTGTGCGTTGAGCAGCCATAGCCTTGCGTTTCTGCATGCGTTGTGCGGGTGTGTCTTCATTGGCAAAGTAGCCTTCAACATTCACCTTGCTCATGTCATACATCGTGGAGGCGACGGTGGCCTTGATTCGGGGGTCGAGTGCTGCAGCGTTGACAGCCATGCCTCCCCAGCCGCAGATGCCTATGATGCCTATGTGCTCAGGGTTTACATTGTCTTGCACCGAGAGAAAATCGACGGCAGCCAGGAAGTCCTCGGTGTTGATGTCGGGCGAAGCCATGCGCCGTGGCTCACCGCCACTTTCGCCGGTGAACGAGGGGTCGAAGGCGAGGGCCAGAAATCCGCGCTCGGCCATGTGCTGGGCGTAAAGGCCGCTGCATTGTTCTTTCACGGCTCCGAACGGACCGCAAACGGCTATGGTAGCCAGCTTGCCCTGGGCATTCTTGGGAGTGTAGATGTCGGCGGCAAGTTCAATGCCGTAGCGGTTGCGAAACGTAACTTTCTTGTGGTCAACCTTGTCGCTTTGAGCAAAGGTTTTGTCCCACTGCTGTGTTAGTGTGAGTGATGTGTTCATATTGTCTTCGGTTTTGGTTTGTCGGTTGTTATTGCACGCTGTGAGCACTATGCTCACAAGCATTGCCATGATAATTGCCTTTTTCATTGTGTTATCTATTGTTGGATGCGTACTTGAGCTATTTGAAACTAACTACTTTTACCGCTGCAAAATTATATTCATTATTAATATGGTATAGCACACAAAAAGCATGAATGATTACCAATTTTGCAGAAAGTGTCATTTTGCAAAGCGCAAACGCACCACTTTGGCCGCAACAAATAATGACACCCCCCATTGCATCAAAAAAGTCAAGCCCCGGAAATATCCGAAACTTGACTTTACCCTTGTAACTTGCTACTTGTTAACTCGTCAGCTTACCTTGACGCCGGACTTAACAGCGCCTGTGGGGCCGATGACCACCAGGCGGCCGTCGGCATCCTCGGCACTGAGAATCATGCCCTGGCTCTCCACACCCTTGAGTGTGCGCGGCGGGAAGTTGGCGATAAAGCACACCTGCTTGCCGATGAGCTCTTCGGGCTCATACCACTTGGCTATGCCGCTCACGATGGTGCGACCCTTGAGGCCGTCGTCGATGGTGAACTTGAGCAGTTTGTCGGCTTTCTTCACCTTTTCGCAGGCGAGCACAGTGCCCACGCGTATGTCGAGCTTGGTGAAGTCGTCGAAGGTGCAGGGCTCGGCCACGGCTTTGGGCTGGAAGTTCTTGACGATGTTCTCTTGCTTGATGCGCTCGAGACGCGCCATCTGTGCCTCTACCACGCTGTCGTCGATCTTCTCGAAGAGCAGCACCGGTGTGTCGATCTTCTCGCCGGCAGTCAGGATGTCAACGTCGCCCAGTTTGTCCCAAAGCACTTCCTTCATTCCTAACATGTTGCGCAGCTTGGCAGCGCTGAACGGCAGGAACGGCTCGAAGGCGATGGCCAGGTTGGCGGCTATCTGCAGTGCGATGTTCATGATTGTCTCCACACGGGTCATGTCGGTCTTGGCCAGTTTCCACGGCTCGGTGTCGGCAAGGTACTTGTTGCCTATGCGTGCCAGGTTCATGGCGTCCTTGAGTGCCTCACGGAAGTGGAACGTCTCGATGTTCTCGCTCAGTGTTGCCTTCACATCCTTGAACTCGTCCATCGTCTGGTGGTCGTAGTCGGTAAGCTCGTGAGCTGTGGGGATGACGCCGTCGAAATATTTGTGCGTGAGCACCATGGCACGATTCACGAAGTTGCCTAATATGGCCACCAGCTCATTGTTGTTGCGAGCCTGGAAGTCGCGCCAGGTGAAGTCGTTGTCCTTGGTCTCGGGAGCATTGGCTGTGAGCACATATCGCAGCACGTCTTCCTTGCCGGGGAACTCCTCAAGGTATTCGTGCAGCCACACAGCCCAGTTGCGGCTGGTGGAGATCTTGTCGCCCTCGAGGTTCAGAAACTCGTTGGCAGGCACGTTCTCGGGGAGCTGGTAGCTGCCCTCGGCCATGAGCATGGCCGGGAAAATGAGGCAGTGGAACACGA
>DGVT01000112.1:0-2597 GCA_002395965.1 Porphyromonadaceae bacterium UBA4277 | reverse complement strand
CGATGTTGTCCTTGCCTATGAAGTGGATGATGCGAGTCTCGGGGTCTTTCCAGTATTTCTCCCAAGTGTCGGGCAACAGGTCTTTAGTGTTGCTGATGTAGCCTATGGGGGCATCAAACCACACATACAGCACCTTTCCCTCGGCACCCTCGATGGGCACGGGGATACCCCAGTTCAGGTCGCGCGTCACGGCACGTGGCTGCAGGCCGCCGTCGAGCCACGACTTGCACTGCCCATACACGTTGCTCTTCCACTCCTTGTGGCCTTCGAGAATCCACTGGCGCAGGCGCGGCTCCCACTTGTCGAGTGGCATATACCAGTGCTTGGTCTCGCGCAGCACGGGCACGTTGCCGGTAATGGTGCTGTGAGGATTGATGAGGTCGGTGGCGTTAAGGTCGCGACCGCAGGCTTCGCACTGGTCGCCATAGGCACGCTCATTGCCGCAGTGAGGGCAGGTGCCCATGATATAGCGGTCGGCAAGCCACTGGTCGGCCTCCTCGTCATAGAATTGCTGGCTCGTTTTCTCGATAAACTCGCCCTTGTCGTATAGCTTCTTGAAAAACTCGCTGGCAGTGACGCGATGAGTGGCGCTGGTGGTGCGGCCATAGATGTCGAACGAGATGCCTAAGCCCGCCATCGAGTCCTTGATGATTTTGTGGTACCGATCTACGATGTCTTGCGGCGTTACGCCCTCCTTCTGAGCCTTGATGGTAATGGGCACGCCATGCTCGTCGCTGCCGCCGATCATCACCACGTCTTCGCCCTTGAGGCGCAGATAGCGAGTGTAGATATCGGCAGGCACATACACGCCTGCCAGGTGCCCGATGTGCACAGGACCGTTGGCATATGGCAGTGCCGTGGTCACCAATGTGCGTTTATAAGTCTTCTTTTCCATTATTATTGTGCTTTTTCTGATTTTCAAACCGCAAAGGTACGAATTAATTGTGAATTATGAATTATTAATTGTGAATTATGAGCCCGCTCGAGAAGGCATCATGTAGGCAAGCATCCTGTATGCACCCAACTGCAGAGACACAAAAAAGCCCCTGAAAACGGGGCTTTTTCATCGTGCGGAGTGAGGGAGATTCGAACTCCCGAACCGCTTTTGACGGTTACACGCTTTCCAGGCGTGCCTCTTCAGCCACTCGAGCATCACTCCATTGCGGCTGCAAAGGTAGTGAAAATTTGGTTATTAGCTACAATAAAGCCAAATTATTTTTTCACCACCTTTGCAGCATTTGCACGTTTTTTGCATTTATTTTAGGGCTGGCCTGCTAACTTCTTGAGTGGGATTCAGGAATTTGCAGGCCTGTGTTTTGGCGCAAAAAACGGTTTATTTCAGTTTCTTGAGAGCTGCGTCGATGCGCCGCGCTGCCTCGCGAATGTTGTCGTCGCTTGTGGCATAGCTCATGCGCAGGTAGCCCGGGCAGCAGAAGGCGTCACCGCTCACTGTGGCCACATGTGCCTCGTTGAGCAGATATAGTGCCAGGTCGTTGGCATCGTTGATGACGGTGTCGCCGGCTCGGCGTCCGAAGAAGGCACTCACCTCGGGGAAGAGGTAGAATGCTCCGTCGGGAACATTGACGCGCATGCCGTCGATGGCCTTGAACAGGCTCACGATGAGGTCGCGGCGGCGTTCGAATGCCACACGCATCTGCTCCACGCAGTCTTGCGGGCCGCAATAGGCAGCTTCGGCAGCTTTTTGTGCTATCGATGATGCCCCGCTGGTGTACTGGCCTTGCAACTTGGTCACGGCTTTGGCAAGCCACAGCGGACCTGCCATGTAGCCAATGCGCCATCCGGTCATGGCATAGGCTTTCGACACGCCGTTGATGATGCACACGCGGTCGCGAATTTCGTCGAACTGGGCAAGCGACTGGTGGCCGCCCACATAGTTGATGTGCTCATAAATCTCATCGGCGATAATCATCACTTGCTCATGGCGAGCCAGCACATCGGCCAGCCCTTTAAGTTCGTCGCGAGAGTAGATGCTGCCGGTGGGGTTGGACGGCGAGCACAGGATAATCAGGCGGGTCTTGGGGGTGATGGCGGCCTCGAGTTGTTGTGGGGTGATTTTGAAGTTCTGGTCGAGTGTGGCGGGAATGAGAACGTTTTTGCCTCCGGCCAGGTTCACCATTTGCACATAGCTCACCCATGCCGGTGTGGGTATGATCACTTCGTCGCCGGGGTTGACAAGCGTCATCACCACGTTGCACAGCGAGTGCTTGGCTCCGTTGCCCACCACGATCTGCTCGGGTGCATAGTCCAGGCCGTTCTCACGGCGCAGCTTCTCGCTGATGGCTTTGCGCAGCGACAGATAGCCGGGCACGGGTGTGTAGAACGAGAAGTTATCGTCGATAGCCTGGTGTGCGGCCTGCTTGATGTGGTCGGGGGTGAAGAAATCGGGCTCTCCAACTGAAAGATTAATCACGTCGATGCCTTGAGCCTTCAGCTCGGCACTTTTTTGCGACATTGCAAGCGTGGCGCTCGGCGCGAGTGCCTGAATGCGATCGGAAATAGGATTTGTTGTCATAGATATTTATTTGTGGTCAATTAGTTTTCAGCTTGCAAAGTTAGTGCAAGGCGAGCGAAAAAGC
>DGVT01000008.1:6025-9979 GCA_002395965.1 Porphyromonadaceae bacterium UBA4277 | reverse complement strand
GCGGGGAAAAGTTTTTAAGACTTTGTCAACTTGAATAACAATCATTTCGGGTGTGATGCCCGTAAGACAGCGATAGTCACCGAGTTTGCATTTCTTTTGTCCAAACACCGAGCATGGACGGCATGGCAAGTCGAGCTGCACGGCGTGTGCCTCTTCTTGTCCATAGCCCATAAAACCGCAATAGGGGTGTGTGGCACCCCACACCGACACTACCGGCAGGCCAACCAGCGATGCCAGGTGCATATTGGCAGAGTCCATGCTCACCATCACGTCGCAGTTTGCCAGCAGTGAGAGTTCGTCGCCTATCGTGTGCCGGATGTGAGCCACCGAGGTTGCATTGTCGTAGGCTTGTGCCCAAGGGGCAAGCAGTTGTTTCTCTTTTTCACCGCCTCCCATGAGAAAAATGTGAGTGTTGGGCCGCTGTGCCAGTGTGTTGAACACTTGTCGCAGCTTGTCGTAGGGATACACCTTCCCTTGGTGTTGCGAGAAGGGGGCGATGGCAATCCAGCACTCGCCCGGGGCTTTCTTGCCATGGATGCTACTGGCCGGCCGGTGGTCGAAGATGGAGGTAAATCGCGGCTCGGTGGGCAGTCCCAGTTGTGCCAGCACGTCGCGATAACGCTCATGTGACGACTTGAGTTGCCGATGCATTTTTCCTGAAGTGAGGGCGCGTTTTTGTGAGTGCCCTTTGTCGATACGCTTCACTGTCACGCCATGAAGTCGCATGATGGCTCCCATAACCCAGGTGCGCAGCACGCTATGGAGGTCGGCAAGTGCGTCGATAGGGTAGTCGCGCAGTAGTTTGCGCGTGAGTCGCACGATGCCCCACAGGCCATGATATTCGGTAGAGAGGTTTGCAGGCACTACGGTGAGGTTTTCGGGCGTGTTGACCATCATAGTCGCCGCCCGCTCCCGTGTGACGAACACGAAGTGAGTGCCGGGGTAGGTCCGGCACACATCATAGAGCACCGGCACGGCAATAGCCACGTCGCCTAATGCCGAGAAGCGCGTAACCAGCACACATCGGGGCTGCTCACTTTTTGCCATAAAGCATGGGGTTGGTGCTGGGGTCGTTATACATTTTCATTTGCCTATACACCTTCATGTATTTGCGGCCGGCAGCGATGTCGTCGAGAAGCTGGTCGATGGCCGTCGAGAGGTCGCTACGTTGCTCCAGTAGCACACCGAGCTTGCTCGCACAGCGTGCCTTGTGGTCGTCGTCGGCATCGGTGCGTGTTGCCTGCTCGCGCATGTGGTAGATTTTCAGTGCCAGAATCGACAGGCGGTCGATGGCCCAGGCCGGGCTCTCGGTGTTGATGGTGGCATCGGCTAAGACCTCGACCTGAGCATATTTAGTGCGGAAGTAGGTGTCGATTTCCTCAACCAGGTCGGTGCGATCTTGGTTGCTGCGGTCGATGCGGCGTTTCAGTGCCAGTGCTTCCACCGGGTCGATGTCGGGAACTCTGATCAGGTCTTCAAGATGCCATTGCACCGTGTCGATCCAGCACTTGGTGAACAGCCGTGCTTCGATGCTGTCTTCGGGATACGGATTGTTGATAGAAGCATCCACGTCGTCGGTGGTATGATAGATGTCGATGGCGCGGTCAAACAGATTGTTGCAGTTGCTGGCAAAACTCATGGTGTAATATATATTTATAAATTTGTTGTTAGTAGGCTATCGCCTTCGTCCACTTAGCAAGGCATGGTGCAAGTGACCTCGCATGGTGCGCCTGCTTAGTGGGTGGTTGCTCGATGGCTGATGTTAACGTTGAATTGAAAGGCAAAATTAACTAACTTCTTGTAAATATGCAATAGCCCGAGTGAAAATTGGAAAGTGTGTGATTGCAAAGTGCTATGTGATAGCCCCTCTAAGTTCGAAATGTTACGCACTGAGCTTCAAGTCTTGAAAGCAACCAGACTTTGAAGTGTTAAAAAAGTGCTCTTTGTTTGCTTGTCTCGTGAAAAAGTAGTAATTTCGTATCGCTTAACTTAACAACTGAGGTTCGTGACAACAGAATCTTGAAATAAATAAACAATACGACATGAACAACAAAACTCTTCTCCTCGGTGATGAGGCGTTAGCGCTGGGTGCAATTCATGCCGGCTTGACAGGTGTGTATGCCTATCCCGGAACCCCTTCTACCGAGATTACTGAATTTATTCAGCAACATCCGCTGGCCCAGGAGCGTGGCCTGCACAGCACTTGGAGTGCCAATGAGAAAACGGCTATGGAAGCCGCCATCGGTGCATCGTTTGCCGGCAAGCGTGCACTGGTGTGCATGAAACATGTGGGTATGAACGTGTGTGCCGATGCCTTTGTCAACTCGGCAATGACCGGTGCCAATGGCGGACTGGTGGTTACAGCCTGTGACGACCCGTCGATGCACTCATCGCAGAACGAACAAGACTCTCGCTTCTATGCCGAGTTTGCAATGGTGCCCTGCTTCGAGCCATCGTCGCAGCAAGAAGCCTATCGCATGATTGGGCAGGCTTTTGATTTTTCTGAGAAATATCACATCCCTGTGCTCATGCGCATGACCACGCGCATGGCTCACTCGCGTGCCGTGGTCGAGACCGGCGACGTGCGCCCGGAAAACGACCTGCATTTCCCCGAAAATCCGCGTCAGTGGGTTTTACTGCCCGGTAATGCCAAGGTGCGCAATGTGCAGCTCATTAAAGACTATGCCGAATTTGAGGTGCAGTCTGAGACCATGGGAAATAACAAATATATCGACGGTGCCGACAAAAGCATGGGTATCATAGCTTGCGGAATAGCTTATAACTACCTGATGGAGAATTATCCCGACGGATGCCCGTTCCCGGTGCTCAAGCTCTCGCAGTACCCGTTGCCCAAGGCTATGATTCGCCGCATGGCACAGGAGTGTAAGAGCATCTTGGTGATAGAAGAAGGGCAGCCGCTGGTTGAGATGCGCCTCAAGGGTGTTCTCGACACTCCGGTAGCTATCAAGGGCCGCCTCGACGGCACCCTGCCGCGCACCGGCGAACTGAACCCCGACTGCGTGCGTGAGGCACTCGGGCTGCCGCAGCTGCCGCGTGGCGAAGCCTCGCAGGTCACCGTGCCACGTCCGCCGGCACTGTGCCAAGGTTGCGGACACCGCGATTTCTACACTGCACTGAATAATGTTGTCAAGCCCATCGAGTCGGCTCGCGTGTTCAGCGACATTGGCTGCTATACACTTGGCTGGCTCGCCCCCTATCATGCATTCCACACTTGCGTGGAGATGGGTGCATCGGTGACTATGGCCGTGGGTGCTGCCAACTCGGGTGTGCATCCTGCCGTGGCTGTGATAGGCGACTCGACCTTCACCCATAGCGGCATGACAGGCCTGCTGGATGCCGTAAACTCAAAGGCTAACGTGACAATCTGCATCAGCGACAACCTCACCACAGGCATGACTGGCGGCCAAGACTCGGCCGGCACAGGAAAGCTCGAAAGCATCTGCATGGGGCTGGGAGTGGAACCCGAGCATGTGCGCGTAATTATCCCGCTGCCCAAGAACTATGAGGAAATGGAGCGCGTGATCAGCGAGGAAATCAATTACCGCGGCGTGTCGGTAATCATCTCCCGTCGCGAGTGCATCCAGACTGCTAAACGTCATGCCTCGCAAAAGAAAAATAGTTCAGTACCTAACCTAAAATCGCCACAGAGACAATGAAACAAGATATAATACTATGCGGTGTGGGAGGACAAGGCATTCTCTCCATTGCTACCGTGATAGGCTGGGCAGCTCTCGACCAGAACCTTTATCTCAAGCAAGCCGAAGTGCACGGCATGAGCCAGCGAGGCGGTGATGTGCAGAGCAACCTGCGCATTAGCTCAGAGCCCATCCATAGCGACCTCATCCCACTGGGAGGCTGCGACCTGATTGTGTCGCTCGAGCCTATGGAGGCACTGCGCTATCTGCCTTACCTCAAGCCTGATGGATGGATTAT
>DGVT01000008.1:0-5915 GCA_002395965.1 Porphyromonadaceae bacterium UBA4277 | reverse complement strand
ATAAATGCCGAGCTCGACAAGGTGAAAAATGTAATACGCCTCGACGTGGATGACATAGCCAAGCAGGTGCAGTCGCCCCGCAGTGCCAACATGGTGCTCCTGGGTGCCACAGCCTCGGTGCTCGACATCCTGGATGCCGACAAGCTCATCGAAGGCATTACTAATGTCTTTGCCCGCAAGGGACAGGCTATTGTCGATACTAATATCACCGCTTTCAAGGCCGGTTATGAGCATGGCTGCAGCCAGCGTTAATTTGCCGCTTTATTAATAGCGCACAACACACAGTAATTGTGAAGAAAACAAGCAAGTCACCACACTGCAAAGCAGGGGTGACTTGCTTGTTTCGTAACAGCCTTTCCGACTCTTCGGACTCTTCGGGCTCTTCGCGACTTTCCGACTTTTCGGACTCTTCGGACTTTTCCGACAAACAATTCGCGTTAGCCAGCTCGTTTACTTGTTTACTCGTTTACTCGTCTGCTTGTTTACTAAAAACTAATGAATATAGAAGAAATAAGGGGTGAATACCCCATCCTGAATCGTGAAGTGGCCGGCAAGCCACTCATCTACCTTGACAATGCCGCCACGTCGCAGACGCCGCGCTGTGTGGTGGAGGCTATCAATGAGATGTATTACCACTACAAGGCCAATGTGCACCGTGGCGTGCACACGCTCTCGCAAGAAGCCACCGACCATGTGGAGGCCACCCGTGAGCACGTGCGTCGATTTATCAATGCGTCCAGCATCCAGGAGGTGATTTTCACGCGTGGCACTACCGAGAGCATAAATCTCGTGGCTTCGTCATTCGGCGAGACGCTCTATAACGGCGATGAGATAATTCTCACCGTCATGGAGCATCACAGCAATATTGTGCCCTGGCAGCTCATCGGTCACCGCAAGCGCATCCGCTTGCGCGTAGTGCCCGTTAGCGACGATGGCCGGCTCGATCTGGAAGCCTATGAAGATTTGTTTACCGATAACACCCGTTTTGTGGCCATAACCCATGTGAGCAATGTGCTTGGCACCGTCAATCCTGTCAAGCAGATGATAGAGATAGCTCACCGGCATGATGTGCCGGTGCTCATCGATGGCGCACAAGCGGCTCCCCACCTGCATGTGGATGTGCAAGACCTGGACTGCGACTTCTATGCGCTGTCGAGCCACAAGATGTATGGCCCTGCCGGCGTGGGCGTGCTGTATGGCAAGCGTCGCTGGCTCGAAGCCATGGAGCCTTATCAGGGTGGCGGTGAGATGATTGGTCGCGTGACGTTTGAGCGCACCACGTTTGCCGAGCTGCCGTTTAAGTTCGAGGCCGGCACGCCCGATTTTGTGGGCATATCGGCCTTTGGTGCAGCGCTCGACTATATAGAGCGTCTTGGCATCGACAATATCGCCGCACACGAGCATGTGCTGCTTGAGCGTGCTACCGCCGGCCTGATGGAGATAGATGGCATGCACATCTATGGCACAGCCCCCGGCAAGAGCTCGGTGATATCGTTTCTGGTGCGCGACATTAGCAGCTACGACATGGGGCTGCTTCTCGACAAGCTCGGTGTGGCAGTGCGCACCGGCCACCACTGTGCGCAGCCGCTCATGGACCGCTATGGCGTCACAGGCACGGTGAGAGCTTCGTTTGCCGTTTACAACACACTCGACGAGGTGGACCGCTTTGTTGCCGCCGTGAAGCGCGTGGCATCGATGTTCTGAACGCATGGCACATTTGACTAACGACGAGCGACTGCGTGAACTGGCCACCATGCCCGTGGGGCGGCTGCTGTGGAAGTACAGTGTGCCTGCCGTGGTGGGCATCATGGTGATGTCGATTTATAACGTCATTGACCGCATTTTCATCGGTCAGGGCGTGGGGCCTGACGCTATCGCCGGGCTGGCTATCACTTTCCCGGTGATGAACGTGAGTGCGGCCTTCGGCGTACTCATCGGCGTGGGTGCCGGCTCGCGGATGTCGATAGTGCTCGGCCAGAATAACCGCCGTGCTGCCGAAGAGATACTGGGCAACAGCATTGTGATGACGCTCATCTTCGGCACGTTCTATATTGGCATCTTTGCCCTGTTCATGGAGCCGATTTTGCGGCTGTTCGGTGCCAGCGACACCTCGCTGCCCTATGCCCGCGACTTCATGATGTGGATCTTGCCGGGACTGTTGTTCAACAATCTGTGCTACTCGTTCAACAACCTGATCCGCGCCACCGGATATCCCACCAAGGCGATGTACACCATGTTCATCGGTGCCGGTCTGAATGTCATCCTTGCCCCAATATTCATCTTCGGGTTAGGCTGGGGCATCAAGGGGGCGGCCATAGCCACCGACATTGCGATGGGCGTGAGCATGACATTTGTGATGCTGCACTTCTTCGACAAGAAAAGCCAGATACATTTCACGTCCGGCACCTATAACCTTGACTGGGCGGTGCTGAAGCCTATAATGGCAATAGGCGCGGCTCCCTGCATCGTGAATACGGCCGGCTGCGTGATAAATGCCGTGATCAACAATACCGTCTATGACTACGGCGGCGACTCGGCAGTGGCGGCAATAGGCATTTTCACTGCCACCACGGGACTGATAATCAGCTTTGTGATAGGCGTGTGCCAGGGCATGCAGCCCATCGTTGGCTACAACTATGGTGCCAAGCATTTCGACCGCCTGAAGCGCACCTTCTGGCTCACCTCGGCAGTGTGCACGCTGGTGTGCCTGCTCTTCTCTGTTGCCTGCCAGGTGGTGCCGCGACCCATCTCACGCATGTTCACCACCGACCTGCCCCTGCTCGCAGCCAGCGAACATGCGCTGCGGCTCACCACATGGATGTTCTGGGTGGTGGGATTTCAGGTGGTGATAACCAATTTCTTCCAGTCGTTAGGCGAAGCAACCAAGAGCATCCTCATGAGTCTGTCGCGCCAGGTGTTTTTCCTGTTGCCATTGCTGTTCACACTGCCGCTGATGTGGCAGCTCGAAGGGGTGTGGCTCTCGTTCCCCATCAGCGACATGTTTGCCACTCTTGTGGGCATTGTGATGCTTATAATAGAAATGCGAAAGATTAACCGGCTCAATACTCAATGAAAGTGTATGACAAATGCGTAGTCGTGATGCTGATGGCTGTCATGACGACTCTGGGCGTGTGTGGCCAGTCGAAGTTTGTAGAGCAGTCAACGCATGTGCTGTGCCTTGCTCCGGCCGCCACAGGCCTTGTGAAGGCTATTGTGGAAAAAGACAATAAAGGTCTTGTGCAGTTGGGCTTAAGCACCGCCACAGGGCTTGCCTTGAACTATGGGTTGAATGCGTGTATCGGCAAGGATAGGCCGGTGATGCCCGACCATCCCGGCTGGGGCGACCATCATGCCTTCCCCAGCACGCATGCCATGGTGGCATTCGACGGAGCCACATTCCTGATGCGACGCTATGGCTGGAAGTGGGGCGTACCGGCCTATGTGGTTTCGACCTATGTGGCATGGGGGCGCGTGCATGCCGACCGCCACGACTGGTGGGACGTGCTGGCCGGAGCTGCCGTAGGTGCCGGCTCGGCGTTAATCTTTACGCGCCCGTTTGCTAAGAATGCCGACCTCACCATCGCGCCGGTAGCCTTCGGTAATCAGGGCTGTGGAGTGCATTTTGCCCTCAAGTTCTGACGGCAGCACCGTCGGGGGCGGTCGGTTGCGATTCGTTCATGTGACATCACCATCTCAAAGCATAAAAAACAGCGATGCACACGGCCTTGGTCGTGTGCATCGTGTGTTATCTGTGTGTTAATGACGTTGTGTGTCTCGTGTGTGCCTAAATGGCCCAGATGAGATAGACGGCTCCCCAGGTGAATCCGGCGCCAAAAGCTGTGAGGACAATTTTGTCGCCCTTCTTGAGGCGGTGCTTGTTCTCATCGAGGCAGATGGGTATGGTGGCAGCGCTGGTGTTGCCGCGATGCTGGATGTTGACCAGCACCTTGTCCTCATCGATGCCCAGTCGGCTTCCCACGGCCTCAATGATGCGCAGGTTGGCCTGATGTGGTACAAACCAGTCGATGTCATCAACTGTGAGAGCGTTACGTTTCATCACGTCTTGCGACGATGTGAGCATGTCGATCACGGCATTTTTATATACTGCACGCCCCTCCTGATAGAGGAAGTGCTCGCGTGCATCGACGGTGGCGTGGCTTGCCGGGTGGGCCGAGCCTCCGGCCTTGTAGTTCAGGTATTGTAGTCCGTCGCCGTCGATGTGAAACACACCGTCGATGATGCCCAGGTTTTCCTCGGTGGGCTCGATGAGCGCAGCTCCTGCACCGTCGCCAAAGAGCGGGCATGTGCTGCGGTCTTCATAGTTGGTCATGCTCGACATTTTCTCGGCACTGACCACAATGACTTTCTTGTAAAGCCCTGCCTTGACATAGGCACTGGCGTTGTAAATGCCCACTATAAAGCCCGAGCAAGCAGCCTGAATGTCGAATGCATAGCATTTCTTTTCCAGCCCGCAGGCGTGTGCTATGACCGATGCCGTGGACGGGAATCGGTAGTCGGGGTTGCTTGTGGGGCAGATGAGCAGATCCACGTCGTCGGGATTGGTCCCTGTTTCTTCAAGCAACTTGTTGACAGCCTTGATGCCCATGTAGCTTGAGCCGACGTTTTTCTTGAGTATCCGGCGCTCCTTGATGCCTACGCGTGTTGTAATCCACTCGTCGCTGGTATCCACCATCTGCGACAGCTCGTCATTATCAAGCACATAGTCGGGCACATACGAAGCGATACCCGTAATTTTTGCGTTAAGCATATCTTGAATCAATATTTTATAAAAACACATATCCTAAATTAAGTTGTCATGTTTACGGCAGCTTGATTTAGGATATATTTTGTTGGTTGCTATAATGATGATAATGACGGCTATATGCACCTGTTGATGCGCATATTGCCGCCATGCAAAATCTCATTATACAGCAGCTTCCTCACCCATCACATTCCTGCCGCGGTAGTAACCGCACTCAGGGCATACGGTGTGATAAACATGCCATGCACCACAGTTTGAGCACTGGGCAATGGTGGGAGCAACAGCCACGTCGTGTGTGCGGCGCTTGGCTGTGCGAGTCTTTGATTGTCTACGTTTAGGATGTGCCATTTCGTTTGTTATGTTATTGTTAATTATTATTCTTCAGCTTGCGCAGTGCCTCCCATCGTGGGTCGGTCGCTGCCTCGGCATCGTTAGTGTCTTGTTCTCGTTCGCCAGCCAGGACTGCGCTGTGACGCTCAAGTGCTTCCATCATCTCGCTGTTGCACTCGCCATCGGCGTGGTGATGCACGATGGGGATGGTGAGCAGCACGGTGTCGCGCACAAGCGGTTCCACATCCAGCTCGTGCCATGACGCCGGTACCACAAGCACATGCTCGTTGCTGTCGTCATAGGCACTGCCTTCCTGCCTGACGCTCAGCTCATAGTGCGTGTCCACCTCGTGAACCATCTCGTCCAGGCATCGGTCGCACTCAATCGTGAGTGTGCCGTGACAATGCATTGCCAACTCATAATCCTGCTCGGTTTTGCGTGTAATGGAAAAATCCACTTCCACGCTGGCCGCAAAGACACGGGTCGGCACATTTCCCCGAAAGAAATCACCGTCCAAGTGATAGTTAACCGACTGATTACCAAATGGTAATGCCTTCAAATTCCACTTGAATGAAGCCACTATTTGCTGATTTTTTGCGTTAAATCGGCGCAAAGTTATAAACATTCTCGCTAATAATCAACGTTTTTAGGACGAAATTTTGTTTTTTGCGCGTTTTTTCACCTTAAATGTTAATTCTGTTAACAGTTCTATTGTTGTCAATAGCTTTGTTGTGTGGTGGTTGCTGGCGTGCCGATTTGCTAACTAACGTTTCGTCGGTTAGCGTTAAAAAAGAGGGCGTGTCATAATTCAAATTATAGAAAA
>DGVT01000117.1:14229-35681 GCA_002395965.1 Porphyromonadaceae bacterium UBA4277 | reverse complement strand
TTTTTGCATTGCGCACTTGTAGCTCGTAGCTCGCAGTTCGAAGACATCACTTTCGGCTATTGAGGTAGTCATTGAGAATAATGGTTGCGGCTATGCTATCTACTCGTGCCTTGTCGCGACGGTCAGAGCGTTTCATGCCGCCGTCAATCATTGCCCGGTGAGCTATTGTCGATGTAAAACGCTCGTCATACATCACCACCGGCACATCGGGCAACACCTTGCGCAACCGGTTCAGAAACGGCTCGATGTAACGCATGCTCTCGCTGGGCTGCCCGTTGAGCTGAGTGGGCTGCCCCACGACTATCGCATCCACCTGTTCGCGCGCCACATAGGCCACGATGAAGTCGATGAGCGTGTGAGTGGGCATGGTGCCTATTGCCGACGCCACTATCTGCAGCGGGTCGGTAACAGCAACACCGGTGCGCTTTCGCCCATAGTCAATGCCTAAAATTCGCCCCATAGCTCAGCGTGAAATCAAGCATTCTGCATGTCGAGCAGAAACTCCTCGTTATTGCGCGAGCGCTCCATGCGTTCCTTGATAAACTCCATGGCCTCGACCGAAGTGCGGTCGCTCAAGAAGCGGCGTATGATCCACATCTTGTTCAGTGTGTCCTTGGGCAGGAGCAAGTCGTCGCGGCGTGTGCTCGATGCCATCACGTCAACAGCCGGGAAAATGCGTTTGTTGCTCAGCTTGCGGTCGAGCTGCAACTCCATGTTACCCGTACCCTTAAATTCCTCAAAGATTACTTCGTCCATCTTCGAGCCGGTCTCGGTGAGCGCGGTGGCGATGATGGTGAGACTGCCGCCATTCTCGATGTTGCGCGCTGCACCGAAGAAGCGCTTGGGCCGCTGCAAGGCGTTGGCATCCACGCCACCGGTGAGGATCTTGCCCGATGCCGGCGCTATGGTATTGTAGGCACGAGCCAGGCGCGTGATGCTGTCGAGCAGTATCACCACGTCGTGCCCGCACTCTACCATGCGCTTGGCCTTGGAGATCACCAGGTCGGCGATTTTCACATGGCGGTCGGCAGGCTCATCGAATGTCGATGCTATCACTTCGGCCTTCACGCTGCGAGCCATGTCGGTCACCTCCTCGGGGCGCTCGTCGATGAGCAGGATAATCATGTAGGTCTCGGGATGATTTTCGCTGATGGCATTAGCTATGTCCTTGAGCAGAATGGTCTTACCGGTCTTGGGCTGTGCCACGATGAGTCCGCGCTGTCCCTTGCCTATGGGAGCAAACATATCTACCACACGCTGCGAAATCGTGGGGTTATTCTTGCTCACAAGGTCGAATTTCTCATTGGGGAACAGTGGCACCAAGTGCTCAAACGGCACACGGTCGCGCACATACTCGGGCGTGCGGCCGTTAATCAGGCGCACGTCGCACAGCGGGAAGTATTTCTCGCCCTCACGCGGGGGGCGTATGTTGCCCTCTATCACATCGCCAGTCTTGAGGCCATAGTTCTTGATTTGCTGTTGCGAGACATAGATGTCATCGGGCGAGTTGAGGTAATTATAATCGCTCGAGCGCAAGAAGCCATAACCGTCGGGCATGATTTCGAGCACGCCGGTACCATCCAGTATTCCCTCAAAGTTGTAGGGCGTACCCACAAATGCGGCCTCTTGCTGCTGTACCTGCTGTTGTGCCTGCTGGTTCTTCTTGTTCTTTTTGTTCTTCTTTCCGCCATTTTGCTGCGGCTTCACGGCCTGCGGTTCTTGAAGAAGGATGGGAGCCTTTGCCGCTTCTTCGGCACGGCGACGGCGCTCTTCCTCGGCACGGCGGGCTGCTTCTTCACGCTCTTCCTGAGTGCGTGGCTTGAACGTCTGCACCCCACCCGACTTGAAGAACGACCCTAACGACACTTCACGCTTAGCATGACTATCGGCAGGGGGCTCAGCGCTTTGTGCTGTCTGTTGCACGGCCTGCTGAGCGGCCTCCGGCTCGGGCTGAGCGTTTTGGGCGGCTGCCGCCTGCTCGGGCACTGGCTGCTCCTGGGGTTGTGCTGGTGCTGTGGCATCGACCGGCTCCTCTACTTTTTTCTTGGGACGACCGCGCTTCTTGGGACGCTCGGCAACCGGTGCCGACGCGGCGGCCTGTGCTTCTTGCTGAGCAGGCTGCTCGGCAACAGGCTCCACAGGTTTCTCCTCTTGTGGTGCCACGGCCGGCACTTCTTGCACGGCAGGGGCATCGGCTGCTTGCTGAGCCTTAGGTTTGCGGCCGCGTTTTTTCTTCGGGGCTTCCTCAGCGACAACCATTTCGGCAGCAGTGTTGTCATCGGCATTGGCGGCAGGTGTAGCATCAGAAGCCTGCGCTGCAGCATTATTTTTTCGATTAGCCTTACGGCCAGCCTTGCGCTTGGGCTCGGCTGTTACTGTTTTACTTTCTTCTATAGCCTGCTGGTCAAGTACTTGAAAGACGAGGTCCTCTTTATCGACCGAGTCGGCCTTCTTAATGCCCATAGACTTTGCGAGGTCGCGCAAGCGTTCCTCACTCATTGAGTTTAGTTCGGTAATGTTATACATATATTAATAATGTGTATCGACATAATTGCCCAACGCCGAGCACTGAGTCTCTTTTGCGTCATCTGTGAATAAATAATTACCAATAATGTTGATGAAATTGAGAGCAATTACCCGATAGAAAATATAATTTCGAGTTGCATTTTGAAAGCGTTGCAAAATTACAAAGTTTTTTTTAATTGGCAATATTTGAGAGGTAAATTTTCCACTTATCAAGAAAAATGGCTAATTTCGCGCGATGATTTGTATCGATAAGCATAAAATAGAGCAAGCACTGGCTCATCCGGTGTTCGGGCTGGTGGGTGAAGTGGCCGATGAGTTGAGACGCGAGTGCTATGTGGTGGGAGGCTATGTGAGAGACATCTTCCTCGACCGCACGAGCAATGACATTGACTTTGTGACAGTGGGCAGCGGCATCGAGGTGGCACAAGCCGTGGCTCACCGCATCAGGCATTCACACCTGTCGGTGTTCAAGACCTATGGCACGGCGCAGGTGCGCACACGCGACCTGGAGCTGGAGTTTGTGGGAGCTCGCCGCGAGAGCTACCGCCGCGAGAGCCGTAACCCCATTGTCGAAGACGGCACACTCGACGACGACCAGCGCCGCCGCGACTTCACCATCAATGCCATGGCAATATCGCTCAACGCTGCCACATTCGGGCAGTTGCTCGACCCGTTCGACGGCATCGGCGACCTGGAGCGACGCATCATTCGCACACCTCTCGACCCCGACATCACCTTCAGCGACGACCCGTTGCGCATGATGCGGGCCGTGAGATTTGCCACACAGCTCAACTTCGACATTCACCCCGACACCATGCAGGCCATTAAGGCTAACGCCCACCGCATACAGATCATCACGCGCGAGCGCATTGCCGAGGAGCTGATGAAAATCATGCGTGCCGACAAGCCGTCGCGGGGCTTCGACCTGCTCAACGAGTGCGCGCTGCTCGACATCATCTTCCCCGAGCTGGCGGCACTGCGAGGGGTAGATACCAGCCACGGCCGCGGCCATAAAGACAACTTCAGGCACACCATGCAAGTGCTCGACAATGTGGCACAGGCCAGCACCGACGAGTGGCTGCGCTGGGCGGCACTGATGCACGACATCGGCAAGCCGGCAACAAAGCGCTGGGACGACGCCCTGGGCTGGACGTTCCACAACCACAACTTCATAGGCGAAAAAATGGTGCCTAAGATTTTCTCACGCATGCGACTGCCGCTCAACGAGCACATGAAATATGTGAAAAAGCTCGTGGGACTGCACATGCGCCCCATAGCACTGGTCGAAGACGGAGTCACCGACTCGGCCGTGCGCCGACTGCTGTTCGATGCCGGCAACGACATTGACGACTTGATGACGCTGTGCAAGGCCGACATCACCAGCAAGAACCAAGAGAAAGTGCAGCGCTACCGCGATAACTTCGACCTGGTGAAGCAGAAACTCATCGACATCGAGGAGAAAGACCGGGTGCGCAACTTCCAGCCGCCCATCGACGGCCAGGAAATCATGGACACCTTTGGACTGGCACCCTCGCGCGAGGTGGGAATAATAAAAGATACCATCAAGGATGCAATCCTCGATGGTACTATTCAAAACGATTATGACCAGGCCCACGCACTGATGCTAAGCACGGCTGCCGCACTGGGGCTGAAGCCCGTCAAGCATTAGCATCGGCGCCGGGCTCAGGTTTTTCAACCTTTTCGCGGAACGTTATCATGCGGTTGTAGGCATAGTTGGCTATTGTGTAGGCAACCATCGACACTACCATGACAATGTTCTGACCCGCATTCTCCATGGGCAGGAACGGAATGACATCGGTGGGCAGGTGTTTCCATCCCAGGCCTTCAAGCAGCACAAGGCTCACTATACCTTGCAAAATCCAGCAGGCCATGAAGCCGCAGGCAAATAGCAGTGCCTCGCGGCCGAAGTTGTTACTTGTCTTGAACACCCAGTTACGGTTCCACAAGAAGCTGTTCACCACTCCCAGCACATAGCCCACGATGTTCGAGATGCCATAAGGCACCCCGGCCCAGGTGTTGAGCAGGTAGAACGACACCAGCGTGATGACGGTGTTCATCACGCCTATGGCTCCATACTTGAGCAGTTGTATGCCTGTTCGCCTTAATTCAGCTTTATCAATTTTCATATCAAGGTCACTATTGATGGTATGTTTCAGATTCAATGCTTTTCTTTATCATTATACCCACATCGGTAATGTTATGCACCACGGCACTGTCGGCAAGTGTGTGCCACACCACCACCTTGCGGGCCTGTTCCGGGCTCACGCCACGTGCCACCACGGTGTGACACTGGTAGAGAGTGCCGAAACCCGTTCCTCGCCAGCTGCCGTAGTCATCGGCCAGCTCGAGCACCACACTGTAACGCCTGTAGCGGCCGGTGCTGTCGCCCAGCAGGTCAACGGCCAGAGGCAGCGTTGAGTAGGCAAAGGCATTAGTGTGGCGCACGGCCACTTCCACGTCATATACCGCTGAACTATCGCTATACTGCGGCACAAACTCCAGCGGCATCGACCGGTACCAGCCTTCGGCTGCATCCACTGCCACAAAGCCTCCCAGCGAATGCCGCTCGGGCGGTGAGCAGGACGCAGCGCCACTCAGCATGGCTACACACAAGAGCGCAAGCAGCAGCGAGTGTAGCGATATGCCGTCATTCTTTCTTGTCATGCGAAGCATTGTCGCGCAAGCGCACTGCATTGTCACGTGGTCTGAAAGTGCGGCGTTCACCCTTGCGCTGCGCCTGCACACGTCGTGCATCGTCACGAGGCCGCATCTGGCGGCTGTCGCGAGGCTCGCCACTGGGGCGCGCGGGCTTGTCGCCTTCGGGATGATGCTGCCGACGCGCGCGGTTGTCGCGATTGCGGTTACCACCATCGGCTGCCGCGGCCTTCTGGCCATTATCGGCACGAGCGTCACGATTTTTCTTCGACTTCTTCTTTTTCTTCTTGTCGAAGCGATTGATGGCATCCTGACCCAAGATGTCGCCAAACGCATTCTTCTCAAACTCACGTTCGGCATCGTCAAGGGCCAGCTTATCGGGCTTCACACCATTCTCGTTGAGTGAGATTACCTCATACACACGCTCAACAGGCAACGTGACCAGGTTCTCGGGCACGCCTTTCTTGGTGCTGTAAGACATTTCGCGCTTCAGCACGTCGGTCTTGAAGTGGTAGTACTCCTTGTCTTTCGTTTCAAGCACCACCTCATGCGAGGGTATCTCGCGCCCGGCTTCCATATAGGTGTCAACCTCAAAGTTGATGCAGCACTTGAGTTTTGCACACTGCCCGGCCAGCTTCTGGGGGTTGAGCGATATGTCCTGGAAGCGGGCTGCATTGGTTGCCACGCTCACAAAGCTCGTCATCCACGAGGCGCAGCACAGCGGGCGTCCGCACGGCCCGATGCCGCCTATGCGGCCGGCCTCCTGACGGGCGCCGATCTGCTTCATCTCAACGCGTATCTTGAACACATCGGCAAGCACCTTGATGAGCTGGCGGAAATCGACGCGCTCATCGGCTATATAGTAGAATATGGCCTTGTTGCCATCGCCTTGATACTCCACATCGCCGATCTTCATCTTCAAGCCTAAGTCCACGGCAATCTTGCGCGAACGTATCATGGTGTCCACCTCCCGGGCCTTGGCCTCTTCAAATCGCTCGAGGTCGGCAGGCTTGGCCTTGCGGAACACCCGCAGGATCTCGGCATCGGGCTTGAGGTTGGCCCGCTTCATCTGCAATTTCACCAGCTTGCCCACCATGGCCACCTCGCCGATATCGTGACCGGGATTTGCCTCCACGGCCACCATGTCGCCAATGTGCAGGTCAAGACCGGCCGAGTTGCGGTAGAAACCGCGCCGGGTGTTCTTGAAGTGCACCTCGACGATGTCAAAGTCGTTCATTTCGCCGGGTATGTCCTCGAGCCAGTTGGTAGCACGCAGGTTGCAGCGGCCGTTACAGCCGCCGGCACTCACGCGCATTGCGCACGACCCGGTGCAACCACTGTGGCAGTTGGCGCACTCGGCAGCCGAGCATGCAGGCTTGTCGGGCATATCGGTCTTATATTTCTCGCTCATGCTCATCATTTTGCATAACTCACGGCACGAGTTTCACGTATGACGGTGATGCGCACCTGTCCGGGATAGGTGAGCTCATCTTGTATCTTCTGTGCGATTTCGGTGCTCAGACGCTCGGTCTCGGCATCGGTAATCTTGTCGGCACCCACTATCACGCGCAATTCGCGGCCGGCCTGAATGGCATAGGTCTTCACCACGCCAGGATAGCTGGCTGCAAGGTGCTCCAGGTCGTTAAGGCGCTTGATATAGGCTTCCACCACCTCACGGCGTGCACCGGGACGGGCTCCCGAGATGGCATCGCACACTTGCACGATGGGGGCATAGATGCTCGTGGCTTCCACCTCATCGTGGTGGGCACCGATGGCGTTGCAGATGTCGGCTTTCTCCTTATATTTCTCGGCCAACTTCATGCCAAGCTCGGCATGTGGCAGTTCGGGCTCATCGTCGGGCACCTTGCCTATGTCATGCAGCAGTCCGGCACGGCGCGCCTTCTTCGGGTTCAGGCCCAGCTCGCTTGCCATGATTGCGCACAAGTTGGCCGTCTCGCGGCTGTGCTGCAGCAGGTTCTGGCCGTAGCTGGAGCGATATTTCATCTTGCCGATGAGGCGTATGAGCTCGGGGTGCAAGCCATGAATACCCAGGTCGATGGCAGTGCGCTTGCCGGTCTCAATCACTTCCTCCTCTACTTGCTTGCGCACCTTAGCCACCACTTCCTCGATGCGAGCCGGATGGATGCGGCCGTCGGCCACCAGCTGGTGCAGGGCCAGGCGCGCTATCTCGCGGCGCACGGGGTCGAAGCCCGACAGCACGATAGCCTCGGGCGTGTCGTCAACGATGATCTCGATGCCGGTAGCGGCTTCCAGCGCACGGATGTTGCGGCCCTCACGGCCGATGATGCGACCTTTAATCTCGTCGTTGTCGATGTGAAACACTGTCACGGCATTCTCTACGGCCGTCTCGGTGGCAACACGCTGGATGGTTTCCACGATGATGCGCTTGGCCTCTTTGTTGGCCGTGAGCTTGGCATCGTCCATAATATCGTTGATATAGCTGGCGGCAGCTGTCTTGGCTTCGTCTTTAAGGCTGTCGATGAGCTTCTCCTTTGCCTCGTCGGCCGAGAGGCCGCTCACATGCTCAAGGGTGTCGCGCACGCTCTTCTCGAGCTTGTCAACTTCTTTTGTGCGGTATTCCAGCTCGTTGGTCTGGCTGTCGATTTTCTGCTTGAGGGTGTCCAGCTCGTTGCGACGACGCTGAAGCTCGCCCTGCTGCTGGTTGAGCTGTATTTCGCGCTGCTTGGCCTTGGCCTCGCTCGACTGCACCTTCTGCAGCCGCTGGTTTGCCTGCTTTTCGGCCTCGCTCTTGATTGCCATTCCTTGTTCCTTACCCTTAATCACTTCGTTGTTTTTGAGCACTTCGGCCTCAAGCTTTGCTTTCTCAAGAATTTCGTTAGCTTGAGACTTTGCGCTCTTACGCGCCATGTAGTTGGCAATCGCTGCACCTGCTACGAGGGCAACCACTGCAACTACCAGATTGATTATAATGTTCATTTCAAATTAAAAAAGTTGTATAATAAATATATTAATAAAAAAAGCACTTATCGCTGGGCAACGAGCCACTGCACCCATCTTGCCGGGGCAGTCACTCCTTGCTCGTGACAGTGCAGGAACCTTATCTCTCAAATTCTTCAAGCAGTGCCGGCGCGCCATCCAAGCCCTGCCAGGGGCGGGCTCGCATGAGGCACTCTCAAGCACTACTCCACATCCACTACCAGCTCATCGAGCTTGCGCTCAAAGTCGGCCAGGTAGTCGTTCACTTCGTTACTCTGCTGATAGGCAACCCAGTAGAGCCGGGCAAACTGAAATGCGACACGCGCCAGAAGCTCGTGCGACGACGACTTCTCGCCATAGCGTTTCATCCACGTGTCCCACAGCGTGTTGACGAGCTTCTCGGCCTCGCGCGAGGCAACTTCGTCGTCGGCCGTCACACTAAGGGCTATGGGATGATTCACATCGGCCAACTGCAGCCAAATGTTATGTCGCTTTTCACCTGCCATTCTGTTAATCTTGCACTACCCAGGCCTGCCGATGGCGGCCGGGCGATTGCTTTATCTTAAGTATTCAATTGTGAGATACACTTATCTATGTCCCGCACAAGACGGTTGATTATCATGCGGGATTCACTCAGCTGATCGGGCGTTGCCGACAATGTGCGGGCAACGCGCAAATACTGGTTTTCCCTTTCCAAACGCTCAACCTCAGCTCGCAACTGCTGCAAGTCTTGCTCTTGCTGAGCAAGCTTCTGCTCGGCATTGCGTTTGAGCATAAGCAGTTGCCGGTATTTCTCAACCAGCACATTGCTCTTGCCCACGATGCGTTCAAGCCGTTGTTGCAAGTCGGTTGCCATAATAATCAACAATTATCGCACAAAATTAGCAAAAAAATTCCACTTCACAGCAATTTTGAAAGCAAAACTTTAATTCACGCACTCATTCAGCTTAATTTTCACCATCACTCTGTCGGGCTCCACCCTCTCATCGGCATAGCCATAATACTGTCACAAGTAGCCGGGGGCGGCACTCCTGCCCCACACCCGGTCACTCAATCTCCAGTAGCTGCCAAGCATGCTTGGCACCACCGCCGGCGCCCTGGCATAATTCAGAATTATGAATTATGAATTATTCAGGCGTCAGCCACTTGTAGCTTGTAGCTCGTAGCTGTTTACATACTCAGAATGATATTTATCACTGCATTCACGTCGTCAACGTCAACGAGGCCACTGCTATCCACATCGGCCACACCGCTGTAATAAGATGCCGGCTTCTTATCAAGGATAATGTTAATCAATGCATTCACATCGTCCACATCCACGATGCCACTGCCGTCAACGTCACCTACCATATACTCCGGTGTGTACCACAGGTCGAGTTGCACGGGCGAGGTGTAGTCGTCGCCGAGCAGCGTCTTATCAACAGCCAAGTAGGCTATGCCGGTGTTAAGTTTCATGAATAGGTCAATGTTGTTCTGGAACTCATGCCATTCGCTGCCACCACCGTTACTGGCCAGGAAGTAGGCCTTGGTGTCGTCGGGCGTGGTGGCGAACGGTGCGTAAGGAATGTCTTCGGTGTCAAGCAGTGGCCGTAGCATGTGTTCACCTGCTGATGGCTCGGTAGCGTATGCTGCCAGCAAATAGCGCGTGTCGGGCTCGCCCTTGAGGATTACGCCATAGTGGCTGGGAATGTTCTTGCTTGTACGCTTTGTGGTAGTGGCCATACGGCGTGCCGCATCGAAACCTGTCACACGGTAAGCGGTGAGTTCACTCGGCAGGGTGATGGGGCGCGCGCACGAGAAGGTGAGGTAGCCATTATCGCTGTTCGTTTTCACCCAGGGCAGGAAGTTAATCGAATTATAGGTTTGCATCCACGATAGAAGGGTATTATTACTCACATAGCATGCAAAGCCCGAGGCATTGTCACCCATGAAGTCTTCGCCGAGCAGCGTGTATTTGCGGGGCATCTTATCACCGTTGAGAATCAATGTTTTCAGGTTCTTGGCACCATAGAAAGCACGATCGGCAATGCTTGTTACTGATGCCGGCAGATCCACGCTGGTTACCAAAGTGCCTGTAAAGGCGCAGGTGTCGATCTTAGTCGGAACATATACTTGTGTACCGCGCGTAAAGACCTCTGGAATGACAATGTCGCCGGTGTAGTTGTCGCCCTGTTGCGGCTCGATGAGCTGCACGGTGTTGGTAGCGGTTTGCTCATACCATAGACCTTGATACTTAAATCCGCGCGGTGCGGCATCGGTAATGAGTAGTTCGGTCTCGCGCAACTCGTTGCCGTAGGCATCCACGAAGTAGCCATAGGTGGCGTTGGTTCCCAGCGGCTTGAAATAAGCACCATGCGGCTTGGCAATGTAGTGACCGTCTTCCATGGTAATCGATCTGGCGTTGACCAGTCCATTGTAGCCCGCCACGTGCAGCTCGGTGCCTTGGCCCGATATGGTGATTTTGGGGTAGATGTAGTACGGATTCGACACTTCGTAGAGGGTGGGGCCAAACGAGTAATTGTAGGCACCTTCGCCTGTCACATTGAGCTTGACACCTCCTGTGATGTACACATTGCCACAGCTTAAGATCTGTGCCGTGGTGAGTCGCCCGGTGCCTGTTATGGTGTAGTTCTCGTCATCACGGTTATACTGCACATAGAGCCGGAGTGAGCCTACGGTGTTGTCGCCCTGAGCGTTGATGACGATGCCGTTCTGCATGGTGTTGATGCGCCCGGTCACGATGGCACCATTCAAGGTCAGTGTGCGGGTTTCGGGATTATAGTTCACTGTGCCACTCACGCCGTCGATCACGGTCAGGTCGCCACAGTTAGCTGAGGTGACCGGATTGCCGTTGAGGGAGAGGTTATACACCGACGACGTGCCGTCAGGATAAATGTGGCCGTCGGTGGTGTAGTAGATGGCAGTCTCCAGATAAGTCTCGCCGCTATAGACCACGTTGTTGCTGCTTGACAAGGCATCGAACACCTTGGTCGTCGGGTTGAAGATGTAGCGATATGCGCCTACTTCGTTGTTCAGATACTCTTGCGAGCCGTTGACTGCCTTCAGCAGGTTGGTGCCGACCGAGGAACCCGACGTGCGTGTTGTAAAGCGGTAGATGACGCCGGGCGTGGCCTGCATCAGCAGTCCGGTGCCGGCCTCGACATAATTCACGCCCACACGCTGCATCGTGGCCGTGGTAGCCACGCCTTGGTTAACAGACGTGATTGTATAGTAGTGAGCGTCGTTATCATAATTGAGGGTTATGGGCTTGAAGCATGAGATGGCAGTCCACTCCGTCTTGGGAACGATGAACGGGTGCACTTTAGTTGCCGCAATGGCACCCGTGGACGACCAGTTGCTCACACTGGTGTAGTTGGAGTAGAAAAACTTGATGGGCAAGTAGCACTTAAACGTGCTGTGGTTGTTACCGAAGGCATCCGTCCCAATCTGGAGCACATGCCGGGTGTTGGACACAAGCAACTCCTTGAGCTGCGTGCAACCATAGAATGCCTTGCTGCCTAAAATGTCCACACCACCATCCATGTCGCTGGTGGAATAAAGCTGCACGCTGGTGAGCGCGGTGCAATTCTCGAAGGCGTTACTACCAACCCTGCCACAGGGGATGCCTACAAAAGTGATTGCCGTGCACCCCTCAAAAGCACCGTCTCCGACTTCTTCAAAGCCGGTGTAGGCCCCCACGTCGCTGTGCCCCACGCTGGTGAGCTTGGTATTATTCCGGCAGGCGTAGGGGGCGATGCGGGTCACACTTGCCGTATAGCCGCTGGAGCAGCCGCCGTAGGTGGCAGGCGCATTGTTGGTGACACTGGTGATAGGAATATAGGTCACGTTATCGGCCACGCCTATCAGTGTGGCCTTGGCACTATTACTGCTCACAGCGCGACCGGTGTGGATGATGTAGTAGCGGTTGGCTACGTTGAAGTCGCAAGCCAGGTTGGGCGTGCGAGCCACACTGCCATCGGTGTCGATGTTGGTCCAGATGGTCGAGGAGTTGTAGGAGGGGCGGGCCGCCTCGGTTGCTACATGGACGTTGCACTTTTTCATGTTGTAGAAAGCCGAGCTCGCCACAAAGGGACGCGTGGTGGCGGCAATGCCGAACACGCCCATCGATGTGCAGTTGGCAAAGGCATAGGTTTCTATCGTGGTGATAGTGCTCGGCAGGCGCACACTGTACAGTTTAGAGCAGCCGTTGAAAGCGTCATGCCCAATCACAACGATACCCCAGTCCACATACACCGACTGCAGGCTGGTGCTGTTCTGGAACGCGCTGGAGGCGATGTTATAGACTTTATACACTGTTCCCGACGAGGTAACACGGCCGGGAATGGTGACTGTGGTGGGGTTCTGTGCCAGGGCGGTGCTGGTGAAACCGGTACACTCCACCTCGCCGCTCTGGAGCACTTCATACCGCAGTTGCCCCACGCTGAACTCGGCACTGGCGGCAAAAGTCATCAGTGCTGCAATGAATGAGAGTATTAGTTTTTTCATATCGTTATTGTTTAGGTGAATAATTCGTCTTATTGAACCAGATTGCTCACACGCAACAATCTAAATTAATTCAAGCAATAATATTGGGAAAAATTCTTATTTGCAAATTTAATGATTATTCTGCACTCTCACAAGCGATTGCCAAAATTTTTACAATCGCCCAACGCGTTGGACAACTTTAACTCAGATGTGCCCGATTTCGGCATATGCAGGTATTAACTTTGCAGCGTGAAAACTTCACAAACCATAATATACCACACAAAACACACACAACTATGAAAGAGATTATCAACATCATCGAGCACGAAATGGGCACTTGCAAGAAGCACCACACCGCAGCCGACTACAACTTCCAGCTCACTCTGATGGCCATCGCCACCATCCTGGTCAGCCTCATGGAATGGCTCTATTAAATCAGTCCCACATAGTGCAGGAAGATGAGCACGATGGCTACGGGTGCCACATAGCGCATGCAGAACAGCACACACGGCACAAGAGCACGGGCCAGCGGCGAGGCCCCGATGGTGAGCTGCTCGCGCACAAGTGCCCGATTGGCAAACCAGCCCACAAACACCGCCGTGAAGATGCCGCCAAGCAGCATGAAGAAGTTGGACGATGCATAGTTAAGCAGGTCGAAGATGTTCATCCCGAAGGCCTTTACATCGCCAAGCACGTTGAACGACAAGGCACATACCACAGCCAGCACTGTCACCACCGTGCCGCTGCACAGCGTGGCACCGCGGCGGCTCATCGAGTGCTCCTCAATCAGGTGAGTGAGGGAGATCTCGCTCAGCGATATTGTGCTCGTGAGCGAGGCAAACAGCAGCAGCACAAAGAAAAGCACACACCACACTGCGCCGCCGGGCATCTGCTGGAAGATGGCAGGCAACACCTCAAACACCAGCTTTGGCCCGGCCTCGGGCTGAAAGCCGTAGGAGAACACTGCCGGGAAAATAACCACACCGGCAAGCAACGCCACAAGCGTGTCGAGCAAAGCTATCACACCGGCATCGTGAATGAGCGAGGTATTGTCGTTGAAATACGACGAATAGGTTATCAGGCAGGCTATGCCCAACGAGAGCGACATGAACGCCTGGCCCAGTGCATCCACGGCACCGCGGAAGGTGAAATGCGAGAAATCCACGCTGAACATAAACGCAAGTCCCTCACGGCACTTGGGCATCAGCAGCGAGTTGATGCAGAACACCACTAACAGCACGAACAGCAACGGCATCAGCACGCGCGAGAGGCGCTCGATGCCACGTTGCACACCACGCAACATCACGGCATAGTTCACAATGAGAAACAGCACCGTCCAGCCCACACAGCGCCACGGCGAGGCAGTGAACGACGAGAATATCTCTCCATACTGCTCGGCGGTATGACCGCTCAGCTGGCCGCTCAGGGCCAGATAAAGATACTCGCACACCCAGCCGCACACCACACTGTAGAAGCTCAGAGTCACAACCGACCCTATTATGCACACTGCAGTAAACCAGCGGGCCTTGCCGCCGGGGTTGAGCTGACGCAGAGCACCGAGCATCGACTTGTGGGTCGAACGACCAATGACAAACTCGCTGAGCATCACCGGGATGCCGAGGGCAAGCACACACAAGATATACACCAAGATGAATGCGCCGCCACCATTCTGGCCGGCTTCGTAGGGGAAGCGCCAAATATTGCCCAAACCAACTGCCGACCCCACCGATGCGGCGATGGCTCCCATGCGTGTTGCAAATCCTGCTCGTTTATTAGTCATTTTTTCTTTGATTTTGAGTTATAGGAAGCCCTTAGGAAAGCCTAGGAAAGCCTAGGAAGCCTTAGGAGAGCCTAGGAGAGCTCTCATTATTCATTATTCATTATTCATTATTCATTATTCATTATCAATTTCACTGCGGCTTGCGATATTTATTATTTGGATCTTCTTCAAGGATGCTCAGGTAGCTCGCATAGCGCGACTGGCTGATGCGGCTCTCCTCCACAGCCTGCAGCACGGCACAACCGGGCTCGTGAGTGTGAGTGCAGTCGCCATAGCGGCATCCGGCCGAAGCAGCAAAAATCTCACGGAAGTAGTGTGCAACCTCACTGCGCGCAAAGTCGATGGTACCGAAGCTCTTCACTCCGGGCGTGTCGATTATTGCCCCGCCGCCAGGCAAGTCGAGCATCTCGCTGAACGTGGTGGTGTGCATGCCCTTGTGGTGAGCCACCGACACATCGCCCACGCGCAACCCGGCACCGGGCACCAGCCGATTGATGAGCGAGCTCTTACCCACCCCGCTGTTGCCCGACAGCAGCGACGTCTTGCCGGCCACGGCTGCACGCAGCTCGTCAAGTCCTTGACCGGTAAGCGACGACACAGCAAGCACGTCATAGCCTATGGTGCGATAAAGGTGCATCACCACTTCCAGCAGCTCGACGTCATCGGGCTCGGTGAGAAGGTCAACCTTATTGATAACAAGCGTCACCGGCACACGATAGGCCTCGGCTGTGGCCAGGAAGCGATCGATGAACGTGGTGCTGGTGAACGGATGCGACAACGTCACCACAAGCAGGGCCTGATCGAGATTGCTGGCTATAATCTGGAACTCCTTACTCAGATTACTCGCACGCCTGATGATATAGTTGCGACGAGCATCTATGCTGGCTATCACCGCCGAGCCGTCGGCTTTCACCTCCACATCCACCACATCGCCCACAGCCACGGGATTAGTGCCCCGAAAACCCTTCAGGCGCAGGTTGCCCTTTATCTTGCACGCCAGCAGTTCGCCTCCGTCGTGAGGGCGAACCACATACCAGCTGCCGGTATTTTTCACTACAAGTCCTTTCATCAACGGGCAAATTTACACATTTTATAATTAAAACGAAAATTTCCACACATTTTTATTGCATCTTTTCGCATCTATGCAAACGATTGACTTGCGATTTGAATGCTTAGAAACGCACTTTATTGTCAATAATAACTAAAAGGCTATAACTTTGCATCGATTTTTAGTGAAAACATTGTTTTATTAAAGGTTATTGATTATGAACGTAGAAACTATTGGAATTTGGGCCGGTGCCACTTGGAATGCACTTAACGACGCCAACGGCGCGCTGAACATTAAGGGTCTCAAGAAGGCTACCAAGCTGAAAGAGAAAGAAGTTTATGCTGCTATCGGTTGGCTGGCCCGCGAAGGCAAGGTTAACGTGAATGAAACCGAAACCGAAGTGGAAGTTAACCTTATCTAAAATTTTATTGGTTAATGTGATTTTGTGTTTCGCTCCCCGCTCAGGAGGGCGAAACTTTTTTTGTGCACCATGTGTGTCCTAAACAACACCCGAAAAAAGCAAAAAAGCTTGTAGCATGTAGCTACCAAGCAATGCTTGGCACTACTTGACGGCTTGTTTACTCGTTTACTTGTTTACTCGTTTACTAATTTTTTGCATTGCGCACTCGTAGCTCGCAGCTAAACTGGCGTCAGCCAGCTTGTTTACTTGTTTACTCGTTTACTTGTTTACTCGTTTACTTGTTTACTCGTTTACTCGTTTACTCGTTTACTCGTTTACTCGTTTACTAAAAAACCCAGCGGCGACTCCTCCCTCGCTGGGAAAAATCGCCGCTTGCACTTATCACTATTTTACCTATTTATTTCATCTCATCGCGTCGGCACGCCTACTTAATCTCGCCGCCGGCGAGCCGATAGAGCTGCAGCACATGGTAGAAGTCCTCGATCTGATCTTCGGTGAGTTCCTTGCGGTGGTTAATACCATTAGTTGCCAGCAGCGTCATCTCAGCCCAGTGGCAGTGCGACAGAGCATAGAGCAAGTCTTTGTTCTCGACCTTGAGCACGTCGTCGCTGTGCTCCCAGATTAATCGGCCCTTGCCCTTGCCGCGCTCAATGTTCACCGGCTTGAAACGATATTCAAAGCCATCGATGAGGAATACCACTTCATAGAACTTCAGCGGGTCGTCGGCATAGTACTGTATGCGCAGGTGCAGAGGCCCGGCTGTGCCGTCGGCATTCTCATTATAATACAGATAGATGGCATTTTCGCTATTGTCCATAGTCACATCACGGGGCATGATGCGCGAGTTGGTGGTTTTCACGCGCTCCAGCAGCTCTTCGCGAGTCTCCGATATGGTGTCGTCTTTCCACACCATGGGCTTGGGAGCCTCGGGAAGCATCGACTTCAGTTCATATTTCGACAAGTCGAGCAGAGCATGCAGCAGCGAGTCGTCGGCGGCCGAGTCACGCTCCACGGGTTGATGAGCAACCACTGCGGCACCCACACCACACTGACCCTCGTGAGTACAATGGCACGCGCGGCCCGCATTAAACAGCGATGCACAGCTGGTTGTACCCACAATCATTGCCACTGCGGCCGCTATGGTCAGCAGTCGCACTTGAGGTTTATTTTTCATTTCGTAAGTCCTGATTTTTATTGTTTGCGTGCAAAGGTAGGCAAACAATCTGGATTTACAAAATTAAATTCAACTATTTTCAAAAATAAATTATTTGGAAATGAAAATTTTAATTTTTTTACAACGTGCCTCCTTTCAGCAAGTAGAGTTGCAGCACGGCGCGCAGACTCTTGAGCTGGTCGTCGCTGAGTTCCTTGCGGTGGTTGATGCCATCGCGGCCTATGAGCAACATCTCGGCCCACTGGCAGTGAGTGAGGGCATAGATAAGGTCTTTATCGTCCTGACTCACAGGCTCGTCGCTGTTTTCCCAGTAAAGGCGCGCTGCCAGCTTGCCGCGCTTGGGACTGCGTGGCGTGTAGGAATAGTCAAAGCCATCGATCACGAAGTCGATACGCGAGAAGTTAAGCGGGTCGTCGGCACAGTACTGCAGGCGCAGGTGCAACGACCCTGGCTCGCTGCGCTCGTCGAAGTAGAGGAAAAACGCATTCTCATTCTGGCGCATAGAGACCTCACGAGGCAGATAGCGCATGGCCGCACCATGATTGTCGGTTTTGAGCAATCTCATCAGCTCGCTCTCGCTGGCCTCCACAGGCTCGTCTTTCCACTTATAGGGCTCAGGAGCCTTAAACTCGGGCACCACGGGACCAAGCGAATAGTCACGGCTCAGGAGCTCATCAAGCATTGCCTGATCGAGGGTCGATGACTGCTGCTGGGCCACGCGCCGCACCACCTTGCGCTTGTCGGGCTTGGCTTTTGCGGCCGGTTGCTCCCACGCATCATCGTCTTGGGCTTTCTGCTTGCTCGCCTGCTCTTTGAGGTATTCCTTCATGGCTTTCTCGCGCTCACGCTCGGGATGAAGGCGCCGCACAGGCTTGCGCACGCTTTCGTCGCGCTCGCTCTCCTCATCGGGCCACGGCGACTGTGCCACTGCAGTCATAGCAGTTGCAAATGTAAACAGCAATATGAATAATATGCGCATTTTTCTCATTGGGCAATTAATTTTTCGTTCGACTGGCAAAAATAGCAATTTTAGTCCAAACGGCAAAATGCCACCCACTTAGCCCTTACCACTTATCACTTTACCCTTAACCACTTAAATCAAAATCCCACCTGCACCTGAGCGTGCACTCCATGCTCGTGCTGGCCGGCAACTTCGGTATAGCTGTAGGCGGCCTGCACACGGCACTTCTTGTAGAACCAGTATTGAAGTCCGGCCTGATAACGGTTGATATTAGCTGCTCCGTCAAGGTTAAGGCGGTCGTACGATGCCACCATGTCGAGGTTCTTTACACCTATATTATTAACCTGCGCTGTGACATAGCCGCCATTCGACTTAATATCATCATCTTTGCTCCACATCCACTCGCCGCGCACATTCACCGGCGCAGTCTTCAGCTGGAAGCCGGCGGCATAGCGGTTGCGCTTGTAGTCGCCCACGGCATGACGAGGCTCATCATCATCCAAATAACTTGCCAATGTGCCATAGTCGCCCTTGCCCACTATCACCGAGCCGCTCACGTCAAGCTCCTTGATGGGATGGAACGTAAGGCGCCCCACGAAGTCCTTCCACGAGTTGTCGTCGAGGCGGTTGCGGCCGGCACCGTTCATCACCGCAAGGTCATAGCTAACCCAGCGACCCAGGTCGCCATACATCGTCAGTCCGATGTCGCGGCCTGCCCCGCCGGGCATCATCAGCGGGCTGGCACCGCCCACCATATAGCTGCCGGCAAGCGACATCTGCGTGATCATTTCCATCACCGACGGTGAGATGGGGTTCTCAAGAGTAAACGGGGTCTTGAACTGGCCTAACTTGAATCTCATCCACGGCGCAACCTTGAAGCTCACCCACATCTCATGCAGCGAGAAGCCCTTGAAATCTACCATGGCAAAGGCATTCCAGCGGTCGTTGATGCGATAGTCGGTAAAAACTATGATACGACTCACCTTGAACGAGTTGTTAGGGTCGCTCTCGCTGGCATATTCCCACCCCAGCTGCGCATAGCCGTTCACGGTGAAATGATTGGTCACATAGTCTAACACGCCCTTGAGCTTCTTCTCCTGGGCATTAACATTCAGGCACAGCAGTGCAAGTGCTGCTACTACAAAAAATTTTCTCATCATTCTCTAATCTAAAGTTTATAATTTCAGTTCATCCACTGTCTTGATCATCGTCTCGCCTTCAAGGCCGCGAGCCACTATCACGCCCTGCGGGTCGATGAGCATGATGTGGGGTATGCCGCTGATGCCATACAGGTCGGTAGGCTCGGTCCAGTTCTTGCCACCTTCGAGCACGGGCCACACAATGCCTAATTCGGTCATTGCCTTGTGCGTGTCGGCAGGATCGTCCCACACGGCTATGCCCACAAAGTTCATCTTCGTGCTGTATTTGTCATAGAGCTTCTTGATGTTGGGTATCTCTCGGCGGCACGGTCCGCACCAGCTGGCCCAGAAGTCAACAAGCGTGTATTTGCCCTTGCCGGCAAGGTCCGACAGTTTCCGGCCATCGGCGGCCGTAAAGTCGGCAAACGCCTTGCCCTCGCAGGTGGCATCGAGCCGCTGGGCGGCATTGATGGCTTTCTGCACGCGCTTCAGGTTGCGATAGCCCTCGGGCGCTTCCTTGAGCAGCGAGTCGATTTGTGCCGCAGTGAACGTGTTATACATCAGGTAGTAGTTGAATGCCCACGGGCCGATGCCGTTGTCTTTGTTCTCCTGATAGGCTTTGAAGAACATCTGAGCGGCCACCGAGTCGTCCTCCACCTTCTCGAGCTCGGCATCTAAGGCATTCATGCGCTCATTGAGGGGAGTGCCGGTTGCCTTGCCGTCTTGCATCATGATGGAGATTTCACCGCTCTCCACGACGAAGCCTAAGCGCTTGCCGGCCACCAGCAAACGCGACATCAGCGAGCCGTCAACCTTGCCTTCGAGCACCACAAACTTATCTTTCACCACACCCTGAGCCAGTGTGTCGCCGCTGTCGTAGCTCGTCAGATAAGCCGTGTCGCCATCGGCGCTACCGTCGGGGAAGGTTACCACCACTTTATATTCATCTCCCTTGCTGCATGCGGCCAGCACCACCAGCCCCATGGCTATAAACTTAAGTAAGCCTTTCATCGTTGTTGCATTTTATTTTCCGGCCGCAAAGGTAACACTTAACACCGACTTGCACAAATATTACCCACAATTCTCACCTTTTGCTCACACTGCAAGACAGACTCAAGTTTGCCCTAAAGGTTAGCAATTTCACGGGAAAGCTCATTTAGCCGAAGGCACTGTTGGCGAGTGATAGCAGTGCGTTGGTTGTGATGCGGCCAGGGAGCCACGAGCAGCAAGCGACCCTCAGCGCAGGCGTCAAACTGCCTGCCACCGGGCTTCCATAGCGGTGAAAAACCGTTCTCCATGAGCACAATCAGCAGGTGATTGGCATCGTAGGCGGCACGCATCACAGCTTTCTCGGCCGGGCTGATGCAAGGCGAGATGAGAACGGCACCATGCCGGGCAAGCGTTAAATACTTGTCAACCTCATGCCGAATGGCATCTGGGGTCGAAATGCGGCGACTGCACTGCACCACCGCCTTGATGGGATAACCGAGCAGAAACTGATTGCCTACCGTGGCCACCGTCTCTCCACCTATGGCCACACTACGGTGAATAGTAAAAAAATCGGCATTATTACGTTTCAGCCACAGGCGAAGAGGGTTGTCGCGCAAGTATTCCACCATGCGTGCAAGTTGACCATCACGTTGAAGGACGACATCGTTAAAGCCCGATTTCCATAACGAGCCGCCGGTCATTGAAGTGGAGATTGCGTTGCTCTCTTTCTTGAACCAGGCAACCACGTTGCCCAAGTGAGTGCGCATCTCACGGGTCACAAACACGATGCCGTGCACGTGATCAGGCATTAGCTGGAAACCGATGGTCTTGATTTCAGGATACTTCACCGGCAAGACTTGCCACAGTCTGAGCACCTCACTGCCTAACGGCGAACCTTTAACCCAAGGCTGAGGATGAAACGCATCGGCAGCTTGCAGCTCACCAAGCAATGGACGACGCCCTTCGGTTACTATGGTAATCATATAAATGCAACGGCCATAGTAATTATGAGAGTCTTTGCGACGCTCCATCGAAGGCTTTGCAGCCAGCCCATGCTCAGCAGCCCACTTCTTGCGATGCTCTCCTCGACTTTCTTTCATGTCGCAAAAATAGTTATTCAAGACTGCCTAAGCAAGTTTCAAAAGCTTTTTTTGAGACATTTTGAAAAAAACACAAGCTAAAGCCTGCGATACGAGACCAAAGTTTCCAGGCATTAGCCTGGCATCGCAAGCCAGTCCGGTAACGCAAGCTTTAGCTTGCGAAAAAGAACCAGTCCGGTAACGCAAGCTTTAGC
>DGVT01000117.1:13807-14104 GCA_002395965.1 Porphyromonadaceae bacterium UBA4277 | reverse complement strand
AAGCTTTAGCTTGCGAAAAGGAGCCTCAGCTTGCGAAAAAGCCTGCACTAAAAAATAAGACCCCCCCAAAAAAACAATGTTTAGACTAAAGAATTGTAAAATACTGCGCCTCCTCACAGCTTCACCTACACCTTTTACAATCGACACTATATTTTTTATGAATATTTAACTCTATAACACCTCACATTCAGTAATTTTGGTGTAAATTTGCGGCACTTTATTACATTGGCTTAAAAGTTACTCACAACACGTTAATTTAATTACGGATTTTAACCGCTTCAAAAAAAAAAAAAAAAA
>DGVT01000117.1:0-13762 GCA_002395965.1 Porphyromonadaceae bacterium UBA4277 | reverse complement strand
AAAAAAAAAAAAAATAGAATTTTAACATAAATCATCATGAAAAAATTAATTACTCTACTACTTGCCGCCATGGTTATGGCAGGCGCAAGCGCAATCACTCACCTGCCTGACCAGGGCGTGTACAGAATTAAAAACGTGTATTCTGGAACTTACGTAAAGCTCCAGAACAACTACCTTGCCGACATCACAGCTCTTACTTACGAGGATGCCAGTCCGCTGCTGGTGTGGTACGGCGAACGTGACGAGAACGGCGAAGCATTGCTCACAAATCTGAGCGGTGACGGAGGCGACATGATTGAGACGTTGGAGTTCATCAAGGGGCTTATCGAGGAAACGCTGGACTATAACAACAAGCCTACATGGTTCCTTGAAGAGATGTTCCAGCTGCACCTTGTGCCCACTGGCGATCCCGACGGCTCGGTCTATCTGTGCGTTGACGTTCCCGAGATTGAGGATTGGGAGGAAATTCGCGACATCATCCTTGAGGCTGCCGGCGGACAGACTGCCGTCACCTACTACATCAGCCACATGGTGCCTGGCAACCGCCACTACATGGGCATTGACTACGACGGCAGCTTCGGCTATCGTCTGCAGGCCGGCACCCCCGAAGGCACCGACATCAAGTTCCTCATGGAGCGTGAAGACCTTGAGGGTGGTTATTGCTTCGTGAAGACCGCATCGGCTACTGCCGAGAAACCCTATCTGCGCCGCGTGCACCAGCTCAACAGCACCGTCGACCTGGCTTCGCCTCACAACGATGCCAGCGCAGTGTTCAACCTGGCAGTTGATGGCATTAAGGTGAATAGCCTTTTTGTGCAAGGCTTTGAAATGGGTACACTTGCCAGTGCTATCAACGGCGCTTACTTGGCTCTGTGCCCCACTAACACCACCGCCGAAAAGTTCACCTACGATGCCTACGCACTCAAGCTGCAGCTCCCCGACGAGAATGTTGACGCTGCCGCCGTAGTAGCAGCCGCCAAGCAGGCTTTAGGCGACGACAGCGAGATTGCAGCAGCTCTCGAGAGCCATAGCAGCCTCATCAAGGACCGCGCTGCTATCTACTTCGTCCACAACGACCAGGGAGGCATTACCATCACCGGCGATGAGGGATATATGCAGTATGGCGACGACGGCAAGTGGAAACTCGAGTTCATCGACGACCAGGACAACTATTTCGCACCCGCAACCCAGATTGAGGCTGGTGGCAAGTTCTACACCACGCTCTATGCCGCATTCCCATTCACAGTTGTCAATGCAGGCAACGTGGTGGCATACACTGTCACTGCACTCGACGATAATGGCACGCCTGTGCTCGAAGCAATTCAGGGCACCATCCCTGCTGCTACGCCGGTAATCCTCGAATGCGCCTCGCAAAACGATGCCGACAACATGCTCATGCCGGCAGCCGCCACGCCAAGCGGCGCACCCATCTTCACCGCAGCCACGCCATCGTCGCTCAACGGAACATACTTCGACGACAACACCGAGAACGACCACAACACCATGCTCACACTGCAAGACGGACTCAAGTTTGCCATCGACAACACTGCCAGCTTCATGCCCGCCAACAAGGCCTGGGCTACGAAGCAAGTGGTAACGGCAATCACCACCATCGCCACCGATGCACGCAACGCCGAAGCACCCATCTACGACCTCATGGGCCGCAAGGTGGTCAATCCCACTCATGGCATCTACATCCGCGACGGCAAAAAGGTAGTTTATTAATGCATAATTAGGCTGACGCCGTTGTGCTTGCTTTAATGGTGAATTTTATGATGATTACAAGCTGTAATATTCCCCTCAGCTCCCCCTCTAAGATAGAGGGGGCAGGGGGGAGTATGACAACCTTTGTCAAGAGAATTCTTTGCACCATAGCAATCATTATAGCTATCGCCACAGGCACTGCCGTTCATGCCAAAGAACGAATCCCCTGGACCCACGGCGGCCCACTGCTGCCCGACAGCTCCAACTTCGTCACCGCAAGCCTGCTCGTCGCATCGCCCGGCGAGGCTTTGTACTCTTCATATGGTCATTGTGCCTTGCGCATGGAGTGCCCTGTTCATAACCTTGACTATTGTTTCTCATTTGAGATGAAATTTGACAACAGTCTTAAAGACTATGTAAGTTTTTTTGCTGGAAATGTGGAATCCCATATTATTGCAGTTCCCACTATCGATTATGTGGATTACTACAAAAAAGAAGGTAGGGGAATCAAACAATATGAATTGAATCTTTCAACACTTGAGAAACAAGAGTTATGGCGTGCTTTAGACAATGATTATATCGACGAACAGTTTCGAAAGTACAATCTTATTGAGAACAACTGCTCATCAATATTGTTCGCGACTATTCTTAATGCTCCTATTGATCGAAAAGTGGAATTTGGGAAGCTACCAGAGCATTTTGACCTCAATAATGGACAGATAGTTAGACATGATGCTCATCTTTCGCCATGGACACAGTTTCTTGATATATCTTTCCTTGGAACTGAGAGCGATAATTATTGTGGGATAATAAACAAGATTTCACCTGAGAGTTTTGGACCAGTTATAAAGAGCATACAACTTGTTGATGAGACAGGGTCAAAAACACCCTTATTCAAGTCCGAAAAGGAAATTCTGCCAGTGAAATTGAGCGTTGAACCAACCAAGTGGAACCCTGTGCTTATTTTTGCAATTTTGCTTGCCATAGTGGTGGTTGTTACTATTCTCAACCTTATGCACAGATGTAAGAAGTTGGGGACATGGGGTGATATAACATTACTGGTATTGCAGGCCATCATTGGTTTGATGCTGATTTATACCAGTTTTGTATCAGGGTTATTTGGAAAAAACTGGAACTGGTATCTTATTCCATTCAATCCGCTGCCATTGATAATTTGGCTTATCTGGCGCAAGCGCAAAGCATTCTACAAGGTCTATTTGTTCTACACCGTGGTGCTGGTGCTTTTCATCTTGGCAACACCACTGAGCGAACAACTCGACCTGCCACATCAGCTGATTACTGCCTCGCTTGCAGTACGCTGCTTATATAACTACTACGACGGAAAGCAACAGGCTGCTGCTGTCGCAACTACTAAAACAAAAAAGAAAACTCAAAAAAACAAAAAGTGATGTTTAGATTAATGAATTATAAAATACTGCTCCTACTGACGCTCTTTGCATTTGCAGGACAACACGCTTGGGCTGGTGGACCTAGTGATTTTTCTGTGGCACATGATTCACATTTGAAGGTCAGAGTTGTTACAGGAGGGGGAAAAGTTTACGCAAAAGATAATAACAAGGGGGAAGAATCTGCGCCATCTTTAACTAATTGTGTTTATACGGAGATGACTGCAGCATTAACAAATACAAAAAATAGCGCCAACCGTCCAGCTAATTTTTATATTTTAGCAATGCCCGATGATGGATACGAGTTTGATTATTGGGAATGCACCAAAAATGAAGGGGATGATGATACAGACAAAGCCAATACTGTGGGTACAAAATTGACTGTTAGTGACTCAGAGCAACAAACGGGTAATACTTGGAAAGTAAAAGCTGCTCTATCGAAGCGTCCTGGAGCTAACAGCTCTAGTAACGGTACTGAAAGTTCTGTAATAAATGCGGTTTGGGAAGCGCATTTTAAGCAAATTATAACACAAGCAGTAGATGTTAAATCAGAGAACAATTCGTTAGGTACAGCGACTATCGATAAAGGGTCAAATACTATTAATGATGAAGTTATGTTGACGGCATCATGTGCTAGCACTAACGTGATGTTTAAAGGGTGGTATAAAATTAATGAAGATACTGGCCAAAAGGAATTTGTGACCGATAATAATCCATATTCTTTCATAATTACAGAAGATAACAAGGGTACCTATTATGCACGGTTTGAGGATGGGTATTACTTTTGGCGGTTAAAGAACAATGACACTCAACATTATGTGACATCCCAGGCCCACTATACAGGCCAGGTCATACCCACAAATTTGGAACCAGCGCTGAAAACGCAATTGGGATTTCATAACGATTTAGCCTCGTCAATTACAGATGCAGGAACTATGATGGACATATATGTGAAAGGCGAGCAAGCAAGTACTCATAATCTTATTTGGGATATTTATGTGCAAGATGAAAATACAAGTCAATATTATAATGAAGCTCCAGGCTCTGGTGCATACTTAGCAGTTTCACATCAAGCTGATAACACTTATTTAATACAAAGTAGTAAGTTCTATGTGATTGAATCGAATGGTGAACTCAGTATGAGCATGGATTTTAACGATATTCGTCCATATGGAAAGTGGAACCTTGAGGGGATGGATAAGGATGTGACAACTAAGGAGAATTACTTTGCAGTTGCTCCTGAGGAGTTTGTTGGTCCTGATGCTGAAGGAAATTATTGGACAACTTTGCGAGTATGTTTCAATATGAAATACGCAACCGATGAGATTACACCTTACATAGTTACTGCGGTTGATGAAGAGGAAGGAACGATGCAACTTACTGAGGTTACTGGGGGCATTATTCCTGAGAAGACTTGTGTACTTTTGAAATGCAAGTCAACAGACGTTACTCGTAATGTAATGGTCCCGACACGTGAAAGTTCAAGTTTCAATTCTAATGGAAATCTGCTTATCAGCAGCACTTATTATTATCCCAATCAAACAGTTTCAGGAGATGATGCCCTAAGAGGAAAAAGTATTAAGAAAGCTGTTATTAAGGATGAAAATCTTGCTTTTGGCGGCGACGCATTGACAAGTGTTGATGGAAACCGTTGTTACCTTGAATTGTCTGACGAGGTTATATTACCTCAAAATATCACCCTGGCAGAACTTATCGCGAGCGGCGACACTAAGAGGACCTATAATGTTACCGATCTTACCGCTGTGACATTTATCGATAATGCTAATACCAAACTCATTATTGCTAAAGACAATAACGGCTATGCAGCCAAGGACGTAAAGCCAACTGACGACAACGTTATCGATTATATGAAGGACGTGAGCGAACTGATGAAGAACGGCTACGACCAGAGCAACTGGATCGGGCTTCGGTTGCCCGAGGGTATAGAATTAAACACTAATAACATTGCTCAGATTAGTGATGAGTTACTCAAGCACCACCTTACAGGTGTTGTAGGTAAACTGGTGGACGCCGTCAATCCTGAGTTCCAGCTTACCGGCCTACCCAAGGGAGATAACGAGAACCCGGCAAACACCAATTGTAACACCTTTATCACAGCAAACTTTTATGGTGAAAACACGCAGAAGGGCACCGACAATAAGACCTACTTCTTCGTTCAACCAAAACCTATGGAGTATGCCAAGATAAAATGGGCACAGTGGGACGGCAAGAAGTTCATCTCACCAGATCATGAACAGCACCCCACCTGGAACGTTTTCGGCCTTTCCGGACAGTTTGGCTTCAAGGATGACTATCTCACCCCCGCCCTAACTGCGGGTGAGCCGGCAAATGGACACACCTACGAAATGGAAGGAGCCATCGTCAAGATTGCCACCTCAGCACAGTCGCAGGCTCCACGCCGCGCCGAAGGCAGTGCTACAAAATATGACGTGTACCCGTTGAGCCTCACGAAAACATCTACTGTACAAAACGGCGTAATCACTGCCGTCAGCGACATGCGAGGCAAGGCGGCCGTGGAGGTGGCACGCTACAGCGTGACGGGACTGCCCGTGAGCCGTGACTACCGCGGTGTGGTGATCGTCGTGATGAGCGACGGCACTGCCCGCAAAGCAATTCAATAACCGGCGAGCCGCCGGACCCAAAGGGGACTGACACGGAAATAATTGATAATTGGGCCGGAGCAAGGTTTTGTTCCGGTCCTTTTTTTGTGCATACATTCAAAGCACAGCATGCCCATGACATTATTCTCATGCAGATTTTACAGATTTCCTAATTCTGAATTCATAATTCAGCGAAGCGTCAGCCCTTATGCCACTTTTGTAACTTATAGTCTAAAACTCATGCAGATCTCGCTGATTTTACAGATTTCCTAATTCTGAATTCATAATCCAGCGCAGCGTCAGCCCTTATGCCACTTTTGTAACTTATAGTCTAAAACTCATGCAGATCTCGCTGATTTTACAGATTTCCTAATTCTGAATTCATAATTCATAATTAAATGCGTCGATTTCTTGCAATTCTCATATATTTTCAGTTATTTTGCGCCAAATAATAATGTATGTTATGAGAAATCTTTTTGTTACTTTTATGCTCCTCGTTTGTGCACTTGCAGCAAGCGCACAAATGCCGACTGTCACACTAACCGACATCGAAGGCAACAAAGTGAGTACCGACACCCTTTCAGCTCCCGGCCGACCAGTGATTGTGAGTTTCTTTGCCACATGGTGCAAGCCCTGCATGCGCGAGCTCAGCGCCATTGCCGAGGTCTATGACGAATGGCAGGCCGACACCGGCGTCGAGCTCATCGCCATCTCCATCGACGAGGCGCAGACCTCACAACGTGTCAAGCCACTCGTGGATGCCAACGGCTGGCCCTACCGCGTGCTGCTCGACCCCAGCGGTGAGCTGAAACGCGCATTAGGCATACAGCTCATCCCATTTGTGATGATTCTCGACGAGAAAGGCCAAATCGTGTATAAGCACAACGGCTACACCGACGGTGCCGAGAACGAACTGCTCGACAAACTCTTAGAGCTCAAGCAATGAGACCGCTGCCGTGCCACATATTGCTGCTGTTAGCACTTGCCGCTTCACCCTTGTGCCGGGCACAAGAGTCGGGCGGGAAAAAGGTGACACTGAGCGGAAGCATACACAGCGAGATCCTAATCCCACAGGAAGATGAGAAAATAGGCACCGAGAAGACCGACGACAAGGTGCTCACCAACACCTATGCCGACCTGGCACTCACCAGCCGATATGTGGATGCCGGGGCAAGATTTGAGTTCACCAAATATCCGCTACCGGGCTTTGAAAAGGACTTCAAGGGCTGGGGTGTGCCCAACTTCTGGCTAAAAGGCAAGCTCAATCATGTTGAGCTCACACTGGGTACAACCTACGAGCAGTTTGGCTCGGGATTCATCCTGCGCACCTACGAGCAGCGCAGCCTGGGCGTGGACAACTCCATCCTCGGGGCACGAGCCGTGGTGCGTTACGACGGCATCACCGTCAAGGCGCTCACCGGGCGCCAGCGCCGCTATTGGGACTGGAACAAGGCATGGCTCACCGGAGCCGACGCCGAGCTCCGACTCGAGCACTTCATCAAGCCCATGCAGCAAGGCGGCTCACACCTCATGCTCGGCCTCTCGTGGGTCAACAAGCACGAGGCCCAGGAAGACCTCATGGTCGATGCCACCCACAAGCTCAACTTCCCCACCAACGTCAATGCCTGGGATGCCCGCACACAATTCCAAAAAGGGCCGTTCAGCATTCTGCTCGAATACGCCCACAAGTCGCAAGACCCAAACTTCGACAACGGCTACGTCTATCGCCCGGGACACGTCGAGATGCTATCGATGTCCTACTCGCAGAAAGGCTTCAGCGCACTGCTGCAGGCCAAGCGCAGCGAGAACATGACCTTCCGCAGCCGCCGCTCGATGAACGGTGTGTCGTCGATGATCAACCATCTGCCGGCATTCACCCTCGAGCACACCTATGCACTGCCGGCAATCTACCCCTATGCCACACATGCCGACGGCGAGTGGGCCTATCAGGCCGAGCTGAGCTATCTGTTCAAGAAAGGCACAAAATTAGGCGGAAAATATGGCACCAAGGTGCGACTCAACTTCTCACACATCCACTCGCTCGACAACGTGGACGCACCCACGCCGGTAAAGGGCACCGACGGGCAGAAGGCCACCTTCTGGGGATGGGGCCGAAACACCTATTATCAGGACATCAACCTGCAATTTGAGAAAAAGCTCTCACGCAAGGTTAAGCTCAACCTGATGTATATGAACCAGTTCTACAACAAAACCTGCATCGAGGGCGAAGGCGGAACCGTGCACAGCAACATCGTCGTGGCCGACGCCAGCTTCTACCTCTCGCGCAAGGTCACACTCAGGGCCGAAGCACAATACCTGGCCACACGCGACGACCAGGGCGACTGGCTATACGGCCTGCTCGAGCTATCGCTATCACCACACTGGATGATTACCGTGGCCGACCTCTACAACAGCGGCGACACTGGCCTGAACTACTACCAAGGGCTGGTCACCTACAACGTGAAGTCGCACCGCCTGCAACTGGGCTACGGACGCACACGAGCAGGCTACAACTGCTCGGGAGGCGTGTGCCGATATGTGCCGGCAAGCCGAGGCGTTACATTAGTATATAACTATAACTTCTGACAACACGATGAACACTTCACTATCACACAAACTCACAGCCATGCTGATGCTTGCAGCCACCATGCTGTGCTCGTGCAGCCACATCGACGACGACGACCGGCTCATCTACGTCAAGCCGGCGGCAGTGCAGCGGGCAGTGCTCATCGAGGACTTCACAGGGCAGCGATGCGTTAACTGCCCCTCGGCAACCGATGTCATACACCAGCTCGAGCAGCAATATGGCACCGAGGCTGTGATTGCAGTAGGCATTCACTCTGGACCCTTCTCCCGCTCGCCCAAGGGCACACGCTACGCCTTAGGAACCGACGAGGGAGACCAGTACTTCGCACACTGGCAGCTCGACAGGCAACCCATCGGCATGGTCAACCGCCGCCGGGTGACCGACTACACCGAGTGGGCGACGCAGGTCTATAACGAAATCCAGACCACCGCACCCGTCTCGATCGACCTTACAACAAAACTCGACCCCGACACGCGCACACTCACCATTGCCGGCAACCTCATGGCACGCGACGGAAACGTGACCGGAAAACTGCAGCTCTGGCTCGTGGAAGACAGCATTCAGGCATTCCAGTATATGCCCGACAATTCAACCAATCGCGAATACGTCCACAACCACGTCTTCCGCCGCGCCGTCAACGGCACATGGGGCGAAGACGTGAGCATTGCCGAGGGTAACACCGCACTGCTCGAAAGCCACATTGTGCTCGACGAACAGTGGAACCCCGACAAGCTGGCCGTGGTGGCATTTGTGTATAACGACACCGGAGTGCTACAGGCCACAAGAAAATACCTGCATGACAACCAACCTCAACAACAAGAATAAAAAACCTATTTTTTAGAATATGAAAAAATTTTACTTACTATTCACCACCCTGTGTTGCTCTGTTGCTATGATGGCCCAGAGCCAAACTTTCGTCTTCGTCGATGACGACGGCAACACCGTGCCCGACGGCACCACTATCAACATCACCGCCGCAGTAGAGGAAGAAGACCCCGAAACCGGCGAAACATGGCTCATGATGCCCACCGGCCTGAGCGTAAAAAACGTGTCGCCCTCACAGGCGGCAATGCGCCTCAACCTCACCATCCAACGCATCGACAACGGCACGTTCCAGGTCTGTTTCCCGATGAACTGCCTGTCGTTCACACAGCCGGGCGACTACCAGACACCGGCCACAAGCCTGCCGGCCGCCTTTGTGAGCAACCTGCTCAGCGAGTGGCTCCCCGACGACAACGGCATCTGCAACGTGAAGCTGCAAATCGAGGTCATGAACGAGCGGGGCTCCTTCCCTAACTTCACCTACACCCACCTGGCCTACGGACCCACAATCAACGTGGCATTCAACAATGGCGACGTGCAAGAGCACATTGCCGGCGACATCGATGGCAGTGGAATCGTGGATGTGGACGATGTGAACGCAGCCATCAATCTCATCCTCAACTACGACCAGTACAAGGACAAATATCCCGGCAAGGCCGACATCGACGGCAGCGGAATCGTGGATGTGGACGACGTGAACATGATCATAAACATAATATTAAACTCTTAATCATTTCTTATTATGAAAAAATTATTACTAACTCTATGCGTAGCACTCACGTGCTTTGCAGTGAGCGCACAGCTCATCACAAGTGAGGTGCGCTTCAGTCGCAACTTTGCGCCCAAGGTGTTGACGCCCGCCACGTTCAACATGCCCACATTCAAGGCACTGGGCGAGCACCAGATGTATATGGGCAACTACACCAGCGACAACTATGGCACCGACGGACTGGGCATACCCAGCTATCCCGAGACATTCAAGATGGGAGCACTCCTGCCACTGAGCCTGGTACAGAACTACGAGGGATCAGACGTGGTTGCCATCCGCTTTGCCGTGGCGGCAGCAGTCACCGAGGCCGAGGTATTCCTCATCCCCGTCACCAAACTATCACCACTCACCGTGGGCGACGCTGTTATCAGCGAGGTGGTTAAATCGACCAAGGCCGGATGGAACACCGTGAACTTAGGCACGCCCTACACCATCAACACCGAGGGCGTTGTGGGCTTCCTGCTCGGCTATCAGTACAAGCAGAAAAACACAACCTCGGGCGGATATTACACCGACGACTGCTACCCAATCTCGGTTGTGGAAGAAGGCACCATACAGACCACCTACACCTATGGCAAGTTAGGCAGTGCCACCGCAAAGTGGCAAGACATAGGCCTTAGCGATTATGGAAACCTGTGCGTGCAGGCTGTGGTGGAAAACGAAAACTTCCCCGAATATGACCTCCACCTCAATACTCTCTCAAGTGCATCATTCGGAGGTGCTGAAACCGGACTGAAATATAACCTCGCGATGACCAACGTGGGCACCAAGACGCTCACCGACTACACCGTCGATCTGCTCATCGACGGCAATCTTGTCGAAACTCTCAACGCACCCATCCCAGTGACACAAGCCGGAGTCACCTACTCGGGCACCCTGGCACTGCAAGGTATCGCCTCAGGATCACACACACTCACTGCACGCGCCATGACGGCTGCTGGCGAAGAGGTTACCGGTCAGGAAGTGCAATGCACGTTCAGCTCTTTCACCACACAGTTCCCGCGCCAGAAACTGCTCGTTGAGCACTTCACTTCGCAGAGCTGCACCTACTGCCCGCTCGGCATCAACGTGCTCGACAAGCTCGACAAGCTGCGCAGCGACGTGGCATGGGTCTCAATCCATGGCATCCTCAACCAAAGCGTCACACACAATTTTGTGACCAACGAAGGAGAACAAATTGAAAGCTACCTGGGACTTAAAACATGGCCATCGGCTGCTTTCAACCGCTATGACTTCGACTTCGACGGCGTACTGCCCTACTCGTTAGGCTACTATGAGCAATATGCTCAAGCTGCTGCACAGATGATTAGCGACGAAATGGATGCCAATACCACACCATCGCTGGCAACCATCGGACTGAAAGCCACCCTCGACAAGGACACACGCGAACTCAACATCACCGTTGACGGACAAGCCACCGAAGACTTCAACGCTATCTTTGGCACACAAGTGGCACTCAACGTCTATCTGACCGAAGACAGCCTCGTGGCACGACAACTCAACCAAGGCAAATGGGAAACAAACGCCATACACAACCACGTGCTGCGCGACGTGGTGACAAAGGCACCTTCGGGCGACGCCGTCAAGTGGAATGGCGATAACACCTACACCAACACCTACACCGTAACACTCGACAACACCTGGAACACCGACAACATGCACATCGTTGCATTCATGGCTCGCACAGGAGCTGGAGTGAACAAGGAGGTTATCAATGCCGAGCTCATCGACATGAAGGACGTGCCCGCACCCGACGCTGCCGACCCGGCACTTTACCTGCTTGGCTCGTTCAACGAATGGAGCGAAGAACAGGCGACTCCGCTCACACTGGGCGAAGACGGACTCTGGACTGCCACCATCGACCTGGAAGCCGCAGCCGAGTTCAAGCTCATGGACGAAGCCGGCAACTGGTGGGGAGGCGTCGATGAAATGCAAGTAGGCTACTTCTTGATTACTAACGAACTGCTCGGACAGGAAATACAACTCGTGGACGGAGCAAACTTCAAAATTCCCGAAACAGCCACTTGGAACATCACTGTCAACCGCGAGAACATGACCATGATAGTCAACAAGGTGGTTGCTGAGCCCGACCACGTTTACATCCTGGGTGAGGTGAACGGCAACAGCTGGGCACCCTACACCGGTGTTGAAATGGAAACCGAAGACAACATCACATTCACCGCTCATGTGACATGCGACGGAGTCACCAACGGCTACAACTTCTTCAGCTTCACCAAGAAACTCGCCAACGATTCTTTGGGATTAGCCGACGCATGGGCAGACATCGCTCCTTATCGCTTCACGGCTGTCACCGACGACGACTTCTTAGTCACCGACGAGCTCTTCGGACAGGAAATCGCACTCGATGCCGATGGAGTCAACTACAACTGTGCCATCCAGGTGCCCGCAGGCGAATACCTGATCACCGTCAACCTCGAGAAACGCACAGTTGTCATCAACAAGATCGAGCACACACTGCTGGGCGACGTTGACGGCAGCGGCATCGTGGACGTGGACGACGTGAATGCAGCCATCAACCTCATCCTGAGCTACGACCAGTACAAGGACAAGTATCCCGGCAAGGCCGACCTCGACGGAAATGGCATGATCGACATCGACGACGTGAACCTCATCATCAACATCATCCTGGACATTAACTAATCACACTACCTGTTGGCGGAATTACATGTTTGGGTATAATATTGGTTATCAAGCGCAGACCTCGAAGAGGTCGAAAGGCTCGAAGAGCCGCAATGTGTTAAACACCATGCAAGAGCCTCGCTGAGAGTCGCAGCTTGGTGCAGACTGCAAAATCAAAATCGTGCCTCGAAGAGGAACTTCAACATTATCTATGTGTTACCGATAAACCTCAAAACCAATTTAATTCCACCAACAGGTCACACTATCATTTTTTAAGGTGGGTTCTTTTAATTAGCACCAAATGTCTCATAATCTTAATTCTTAGAATCCACCTTAACCTTTCAAAAGCCGCGGGCACAAGCTCGCGGCTTTTTTAGGCACCTTCTAATCAAGCACCTGAAATTATAATTCAACTAATGGTGTCCGCTAAAAGTTTTCAATAACTCTGTAATGAGTTGATTGCAAATGGAATAATTGTAAATCTCCTTAAATGGGCTTGGTCTTGAATGCAAGTCGGAGACTTGTAAATGTGCGAAACCAATAGTGTCCGATAAAATTTTTAGAAACTTTTGCTATCTGTTGATATTCAATACAATAATAGCAGCAGTAAAATGATGGGCTTACTTTTTTATGGGCGAATTTCAGCCGAAGGCTGACCTATGAGTAACCCCCTTTAGCACTTGTGGAACGAGCGATAGCGAGCGAAACAAGTGCCAAAGGGGGGGTATTGAAACCACTCTTTACTGTCGCTGAAGGCGCCCCACCCTGTTTTATCGAGTCAATAATTGTTTTTTGCTTTATCGTTGCCCACCTTTTTTCCACTGATCCCCCTTTTGGACCTACCAAGTTTGGTGGTAAAAGTGTAAGAATAAGTGTTCCATATGTTGGGAAATATTTATACACTACCCAAATTGATAATTATAAATAGTGACCTAAAACACTGTGCAAGTGAGTGTGTTGCTTTAAGCATAATTTCTGAATATTAACGAAAATATGTGAACGACTACAAAACTTAACAATTTTCAGGTGTTGCACCGACGACTTTTTTGACATAACTTTGCAAAAGATTTCAATTCAGTTATTATTGGATTCTATCGACTCGACACTTGAAAAAGTGGCGAGATTTTTTGTGGTAAAAAAAACAAATATATTTCAACTTCGTTACAAGCCGATATTTAACATCTTTACATTAATATATAGAATTACAAACTAA
>DGVT01000110.1 GCA_002395965.1 Porphyromonadaceae bacterium UBA4277 | reverse complement strand
CCTCTGCGGTCTTTTTCATCTTTTGGAGAATCATAGCCGAGATTTCCTGCGGGGTGTACTGGCGTGAGCCGATTTCCACGCGGGGTTGGTTGTTGCCATTGTTGACAACCTTGTAGGGCATACGTTCTACATCCTTAGTGACATGATCGAAAGTTTCACCCATGAAACGCTTGATGGAGAATACAGTGCCTGTAGGATTCATAATAGCCTGACGCTTTGCCGGGTCGCCCACGATGCGCTCACCGTCGCCGCCATCCTTGAATGCCACTACCGACGGGGTGGTGTTGCGGCCTTCGCTGTTAGGTATAACAACCGGGTTTTTACCCTCGAGAACTGAAACACACGAGTTGGTGGTTCCAAGATCAATACCAATAATTTTTCCCATAATATTCTATATGTTTTAATTGTTAATATTCAGTTTTATTGGCTGAGTTTTGCGTCAGCCTCTTGTCATTATGCAAAAGCTGTGCCAAAGTGCCATGCCACATTTTCCAGCCATTTTCATGCCACAATGTCACTTTCAGGGGGCGCACCTTGTGCCATAATCATGACATGTGTGGCACATAGTGTGATGTGAAGTGGCGTGAATAGCGCTGCGGGGCACGAGCTGAAGCTCGCGCAACCCGACGACTGACAGCTGCGCCTCCCGAAGTAGCGATATAGCCTTGGCGACTTGTGATTAAATATCTGCAGTCTATATTTTCCAGCCATCTGTTAATACCTTTCTTCTCAATCATCAAGAACCATCAACTATCGCAGAGAGACATGAGAAATCGCCGGCCCCGATTCACATCGATACCAGCGAACAAAAATTAGTGTAACAAAATTGTCGCCAAAGCGACTTTTATCCTCTATATCAAATCATATAAATCAGTTTTATTTAGCCCAAAATCAGTTTGGGTCGCGTGCTGTAACCAGGTCTGCCGGCGTATCGCCTTATTTAATTCGATGGCATCTTGATTAATATATGGCCGTGTGTGGTCAAGATGGATTGTAATAGCTGAATAACGTATTTGTCGTCCTTTGATGCCCGCATTTTCTAAGCGTTCGCCTAATTCGCGATCTTCACCACCATATTGCATTCTTTCATCAAAACCATTAGCAGCCAGTAAATCATCGCGCCAACCCGAAGAGTTCATACCATTCCATGTAGCCTTGGCAGGAGTAATCAAGTTCATTGCGTGAGTAAAAACATTGTTTTGAATGAGCTTACTGCACTTGAAATTCAGCTTGAGACCATGTTGGCGTAACCATTTCAGTTGGAAGGCACGCTGTGCGATGATATCGTCTTTGGATATTAGTTTGCTAATTGCTATCGGTAACTTAAAATATCCACCGCTTAGAAATCGTTGTTTTGTTGCGTATGATTCGTGTACGGCGAGAAAATCCATCCTTGGAATGCAGTCTTGATCGGTAAACACAAGATATTCACTATGAGCTAATCTGAGAGCTTCGTTAAGAATTATAGTCTTTCTGAAGCCCAAGTCCTCATGCCACACATGCTTTATGGGCAAAAAATGCTCATATTGTCTCAGCATTTGGCGCGTGTGGTCGTTAGAGCCATCATCGGCAATAATAATTTCATCGGCCGGTCGTGACTGACGCATATAGCCCCATAATGTTTTTTCAAGCCATTGGGGGTTATTGTATGTTGAAATGATTACACCTATTGTCATGAATGTTAATCATGTATTATAGTTGCTGCAGGCCAAATTCGCAACGTTTGGCAAAAGATAGCTGACCCTTTGACAGTAGTTTACGATTATCGTCACTGACTGGTCTCTGCTTATGATAGATATGGTACTCAATGGCTTGGTATTTTGCAGCTTTAGAAATTAGTCCGTTGTTTCTCAGTCGCTGAATGAAGTCATCATCTTCGCAGCCCCAACCCTCCATGCGCTCATCATAGCCATTAACTTTCACAATGTCGTCCATCCAAGCGGCAAGGTTGCAGCCACAGCCATAGAGTTTTCCTCTCTTGTAGCGTGCCGTTAGTGGTGTGAGCCACGGCAAATAGAGCAAATTGTCGCGGCGACGAATGCCGCGTGTGAAAAAGTTTAAGGCGCACTGTTCTCCATTCAAGAGACGTGTGGAAAGATTCTCTCCCAAATAGCACCTGCGTCCAAACACATAATACCCCGGCTCGGCAAGGCGTACGTGATCTTTGATAAAGTGCTTGTGCAAGATTATGTCGCCATCAATAAATATAACATAGTTATTTATAGGTACTTCGCGTAACGCCTTGTTGAGAATTGCGCTACGCCGATAACCACTATCTTCCTGCCAAACATGTCGTAGTTCAAAGGGAAGTTTGGCGGCATACGTCGTTATCAATGCCCGTGTTTCGTCGGTTGAGCCATCGTCGGCAATGATTACTCGATTAGGCAACAAACTTTGCTTAGCCACACTTTCCAAACAGAGTCGTAAAGCTTGCGGCCAGTTATAAGTGGTGATGATGAGAGATGTGTTAATGTCGTCTTTCAAAGCGAGTGGCATGATTCTTGAAGAATTATTTTATTTGTTTAAGTTTATATCCTATCCAGTTGAGAACACCTTGTTCATCTATATGAAATTCTTGAGTTTCAATATTATCTCTGTCATTCCAAGTGCTGTGGTTTTTTAGCCTATAGAGTAACCTCCTATTTGCCCTTTGTGACCATACGAAAGTGTCGGGCTTGAATTTGGTAGAAATCTTGAAGTGCTCATGAATCCACATTACGCCGGTGCTGTCCTGATTGAATCGGACTGCCAATCCCGGCGAAGTGAAGCCGTCGGGGTTGAACTGGTCCCACTCATACCATGTGCCAATAAGATTGTCGGGACAGCTATTACAGCCACACATAATTACCAATGTAATTGCCAAAACGCCTTTAAGTAATGATTGCATTATTCGAATTTTTTATATGAAGGGGCACGGTGCACATGACAGTGCCCCTTCGAACAAAAGACTACTTCTTTAGCCGATGTGCTATAAATTAGAAGTTTAAGTTTCATGTTTAGAGATTTCATGTTTCGCAAGTTATCAACTTGCTCACTGAGTAGTGGTTGGTGAGTAGAGAGTAGTGAATAATACCGCTTGTCTCACGAAAAATCATGAATATATTTACTCCCGAAATCTTTGAACTATACTCCCAAATGAGGGTGTGTCATAATTCTATTTCATAAGGCTTTGATTGAATTTTGAGATTACGTCACTGATATAGTGCATCTTCGAAGCACCTTTTAAGTCGCTGTCTCTCACCAAGCTGCGCACATCTTCGATGTTGCTTGCATGGTGTTAAAGAAATGGTCGCATCTTCGATGCGCCTGCGTTTTCAACGCTTTTTCTGAATTATGACACACCCACATGAAAAAGGCGTTAGCCTCTCTAAACATTAAACAAAACACTCTAAACTTCAAGTTTCAGATATCTCAAAAACTTGAATTAGAAGTTATAGAATAGTCCAAAGCTGGTGCCGTTGGCGAGACTCAAACCGAATCTACTGGTCGATTTCCCATTTTCTGTGTCGGGTTTCGAGGAGCGGTAAGCCAGGCTGCCTAAGTGAGCGACTAAGCTGAATTTGCTGGAAATTCGATATGAAATGCCGGGGTACAGTCCAATCTCAAATCCATTTACTTTATAGTCGTATTTTTTGGAAGCTTCATAATTTTCCTCATTGCTGTTTGAATAAGTGAAACCGGCATCGCAGAAAATGTTGACCTTGTTATCACGGTAAAAAGCATATCGAAAGTATGGAGAAAATGAGAACGTAGTAGTGTGGAGGTCAATGGTTCCGTCTGAAACATTCCTTTTATTTGTGATCCTATTATAACCCAAGGCAAGACCAACACTCATTTTGTTATTGATGTTATAACCAAATTCAGGACTGAATTTGAGCGTTGAACTTTGTCTCTTCCCATCATAAGAGTTTGTTGTAAAACCAATTGCCCCGCCTACATAGAACCTGGTGACAATCATTTCATTTTGAGCCGACATAGCAGAGGGCATAGCCATGCAGAACAGAGTCGCTAATAAAAATAATTTTTTCATTTTAATAATGTGTGCCTTCTCGGGTCCCTGAAGTTGGCGTTTTTCTATAGGTATATAAAAAAGTAGTGTGGGACTCATTCTGTTTATCCGTTTCGAGGCTCGGCAAAGCCCTACCAAAAATAAACAGTACCCCCACACCTTGCCCATATACAGAATACCCCGCCTATCGGGGGTACGTTAATAGGCACGTGCGAGCGTTTATTACTGTCTATCCCTTTGGTATGAAATTTTGCCGATTTCGAAACGAGGATAAAACAAAAACGCTACTCTATGTTACTTAGATGGCACATAATGCCATCAGGTGGCATTCTCGCTTGAATGTCGTTGCAAAATTATTGTTTTTTTGTAAATCATCCAAATTTTAAGACAAGTTTTTGGAATTGATTAGAAAATGAATGTAGTGGGGTAGTGTCACATTTGTTGAGAAAAATTATGTGGGTTGTAAAATTATGTCTAACTTTGTGGGGGAAAATCTTTTAATTATTAACGACAAAAATTGTAAAGACAAATGGCAAAACCTTATGTAATAGGTATCGACATGGGCGGGACTAACACCGCCTTCGGTATTGTGGACGCGCGTGGTAATGTCGTGGCAAGCGACTCGATCAAGACAGGCAAGCACAGTAACTTTGACGACTATGTGGATGATTTGTATGAGGCAATCACCCGCATTATCGACACCGTGGATGCCCAGGGCAAGATTAACGGTATCGGCATCGGTGCTCCTAATGGCAACTACTACACCGGCATGATTGAGGGTGCTCCCAACCTGCCGTGGCCTTCGCCCATACCGCTGGCCGAGAAAATCACTAATAAGTTCGGTATTCCTTGCATCGTGACTAATGATGCCAACGCCGCCGCTATCGGCGAGATGACCTATGGCGCAGCTCGTGGTATGAAGGATTTCATCATGATCACGCTGGGCACTGGTGTGGGTAGCGGTATTGTGGTTAACGGTCAGCTTGTGTATGGTCATGATGGCTTTGCCGGCGAGCTTGGTCATGTGATTGTGAAGCGCAACAATGGCCGCCAGTGTGGCTGTGGCCGCACCGGCTGTCTTGAGGCTTACTGCTCGGCTACGGGTGTGGCTCGCACTGCTCGCGAGTTCCTCGAAATTCGCAATGATGAGTCGAAGCTGCGTGACATGCCTGTGGATCAAATCACGAGCAAGGATGTGTATGACGCGGCTATGGCTGGCGACAAGCTCGCAAAGGAAATCTTCGACTACACAGGCACAATCCTTGGTGAGGCGCTTGCCGATTTCGCTGCATTCTCGAGTCCTGAGGCGTTTGTGATTTTCGGTGGCCTGGCTAAGAGTGGCGACCTGATTATGAAACCCATTCGTGAGGCCTACGACAAGAATGTGCTGCCCATCTTCCGTGGCAAGGCTAAGATTATCTTCAGCGAGATGAAGGAAGCCGATGCCGCAGTGCTGGGTGCTTCGGCCCTGGGCTGGGAAGTGAAGGAGTAATTGAGTATTATAAATAATGAGTCCACTTCAAAGTGAAAATTTTGAAGTGGACTCTGTTTATTGTCCCTTTCTTGCTTTAGCGAGTTAATCTATTTTCTTGATAAATTTTGCCGGATTGCCACCGACGATGGTGTTTGGCTCTACGTCCTTGGTCACAACAGCTCCGGCGGCAACCACGGCGTTCTCGCCCACGGTGACGCCAGGCAGGATGGTGGCTCCGGCACCTATCCAGGCATTGCGGCAGATGTGCACCGGCTTGCACAAGAGCAATTTGCGGTCGTGCAGGTCGTGATTGTTGCTGATGAGTTGCACGTTTGCAGCTATCATTGCATCATCATCGATGGTGATGCCGCCGCGCGACATCATCAGGCAGTCGGGCATAATCATCACATTGTTGCCTATCTTCACACGGTCGAAGCACACGCCTTTGAGTGGCGGTTGCACCATGCTGCCTTCGCCTATGCTGGTGCCAAACAATTCTTTTACCAGCTTGTTATATTCGTCGGTGTAGGGCATTGTGTGGTTGATGTCAAATACCAGTTTCACGTCTCTCATGCCGCGCTCCATCTCTTGGGGTGTGGTCTTGCGGGGATCTACGATAATTGTTTCCATAGTTGGTTTTTCTTAGCTGCAATATTATTACATGGCTATTGTCAAGCGGAATTATTGTTGTGTGTTATATAGGTGCATGACTTAATGGCACGCATGTCATGGCATCGCGCAGTGATCGGCCGGTGGCCTCTGTTATAGCACGGTAAAGCTCTTGGTCTCTAATCCGGGGAACACCTTGATTAGCTTGCCGTTCATCCACAGCAATGTGTTGGTGACAGCCTCACCGGCATCGTTGGTGGTGAATTCCAAGGTTGTGACATAAACATCGTTCTCATAGCTCATTACCTCAACGGCTACCGATGTGGTTTCGATGTCTTGAACCAGCTGTGTGACCTCGTTGTCGCACCACATTGTAGCCACTTTGTTGCCTTGTTCGTTAGCCTCATTGCCCACGGCATAGATGTGTCCGTTGCTGACGGTTACCGATTTTACCTCTCCATAGTAAATGTTGCTTTCGTGAGAATATTTCAGTGGCAAGATGATGAGCTGCTTATCGTGCCATAGCACTGGGCGATCGTCGATCGAGCCACCTATCAGGGTGTGGACTTTATCGTAGGCATACACGCTATTGCAGTCGCCACTCACTGTGCCTTCGGGCACAGGTAGTCTCTCGGCTAAGTATTTCCCTTTGTGTTCGCTGTAGAGGACCGGCATAAAAATAAAGCCTTCGTCATCCATTTGTATGCTACCCACCACATAGCATTTGCCCTCGGTTACTGCCAGAGCCTGCTCGGCAGGGGCAAAGTGCTCGCCGTCTTCAAGCGGAAAGATGCCGCTGTTCCTAAGCAGGTTAGGGTAGTCAAACAAGTAGATGTAGTAGTCCCACTTGCCAATGCCATATATCCAGTGGTTCACGTCGTCGATAAAATCGACGTGGAGGGTGTTCCATTTGCCGTTTTTCCAGTAGCCCACTCGATCTTTATCGCCTTTTTCATAGGTGCCCGACACAAAATAGTCGTCGCCATCGCTTATGATTTGGCTGGCAAAGGTGCAGTAGGGCAGCTGCATCACTTGCTCATAGTCTTGATTGTAGATTTGGCCGCTGTTGGTGAGTAGCAACACGGTGCGTTCCTCTACGGGCTTGAATGGCGATGGCTCGTCTTTGTGGCATGCCGTGAGCAGGCACACTGCGCACAATGCTATAATACAAATCTTATATGCTCGCATACTTTCTTTTTTTTTGCAAATTTAGATAAAAATATCGATTTATTGCCTGCCAGAACAAAAAAGCTGAATGCGAGTTGATTAATATACAATTATTTTTTTGCCGCCAAATAGGTAAATGCCTGCTGTTGTCGGCCTTTCAATGCCCAGGTGGCAGCCTTCGATGGAGTACCACGAGCGTGGGGCGGTTGCATCGGTAACAATCGAGTCGATGCCTGTGATAATGGGGTCATCGGGCAGCGACAGGGGGAAAACTGTGAATTTAGAGCTCATGCCGCCGTCAACATAGGGTGTGAACGTCGCAGATGCTCGCCGTGGCGCTGCAGCCGATGGCTCTTCGGCGGCGGTGCCTGAGTGCCTGATGATGGCGTTGTAAGAATAGATGGCACAATCCACCAGGGCGGGAGCCGGTGGATTTTCAATGAGGCTGAGGTCTGCCTTGAAGCCGCCTTTGAGCTCTTTATTGTTGGAACCCGATTCGGGGGAGGGGAGGTAGAAACCATCCTCGCTTTCGCTATACACGAGCCAGTCGATAAATGCCATCTCCTGGTGCTTGGGACGCACAAAGGCATAGGTGCTGCCGTCGGCGCCGACCTGTGTCCGGCTCATTAACGATGCGGCGATGTAGGTGTTGGGCACATATGCAGCCTGATTGCCTTTTACCGGTTCGCAATCTTCTGAAAGTTCGATGCTTGGGTTGGTTTTGTCAATTAGCTTGCCACTGATGGTGCCTCCGTTAATAGTATAACCTTTGAGCGCTGCTAATTGTGCCTGATTAGCCGCTTGCAGCTTAACCCAGTTGCTCTGATCATACACATTGCTGCGCTTGGTCATAAGGCCCGTTGTGGCCATGTAGTCAATTTCTTCGGTCTTCGCAATGTCGGGCACAAGCCAGCGATTGTCGTCTTTGGCATATAAGTGGCCGTTTATGTCTGAATAAATGCCGCTCAGGTCGTCGCTCACGGTGTAGGTATTGCCCACTGTGCCATAGTTCACAATCCACCACAGCGGGTAGCTGTTGTCATGCTCTTGTAGTAACCAGGCCTCGAGCTTACCTGAGTTCTCATATATGCCGAGAGTGCCTTGTGGCACATGGATGCGAGTGCCGCTGTCGGGATTGCGAAGCCGTGACTGGTTGAACTCCAGGCCACCGGCTTCTTGTGGCGTGTCGTGATACAGTCCGTCCCACCAGTCAAAGCCATCTAACTGCGCTTGTGTCGTCATCAGGAAATAGACATCGGTCACGCTTGTGCAGTACATGAATGCGTGCGATTGGATGTCGTTTACCGTCGAGGGGATGACCATCGTTGTCAGGCCTGTGCAATAAGCGAAGGCTTCTTCCTCGATTGTTGTCAGTCCCTCGGGCAATGTCACCAGCTTCATGCTTGAGCACCGGTTGAAGGCATTTTGCCCGATGCGGGTTATGCCCTCATCGATGACCGCCGAGACGATTGTGGTGTTGTCGATAAATGCGCCGGCTTGAATGACAATCACGTCAAGGCCTTCTACCTCGCCGAGGATGTGCAGCTCTTCGCGAGGGTCGTCTTCATCCCAGCCGGTGACTATGTAGCCGTTATAATCTGATGACCATGTGTATTTCACGCCATCAACGATAACGTCGGCGGCTTGGCATGTGAGCGTGGTCACTATTAATAATATCACAATTATTTGTTTCATTGCTTCAATATTTGTTTAATGACGCGTTTGCCATTTGTTGTGTGAATTTCTTCGAAACATACACGCGTAGCACCGGATTTGGCTGCGTCAGGTGGCGGCATAGTCACCAGTGGGAGTGCTCGCTGCTCTGTGAAAAATCAATGGTTTGGTTGTTATTGCTGCTTTATAGCATGTGCCGGCCAGCCGAAGTCTTGGTACATGGTAACCGGCATGCCATTTGCCTTTACATATGCCTCGATAGCAGCTCTGCGCAACTCCTCACGCTTTGCCTCGTCGCCGTTGATGGCGCTGAATGCGTCGTAGCGATCGCCGAAAATGCGCTTGGCACTGGGCATGTAGCGCGAACCATCTTCCACGCCATCGAAAGCTGTCACCTGGTAACCATCGGCATTCTTAATCAGGTGGAACATTCCGGGATGACTGCCGCCCGACACTGTCTTTAACGTGTCGCCACTCACATCGTAGTTAAAAACCCAAAAGTCGCCCCATGCCTTGATGTCGCTCATGTCGGTCGAGTCGGCATCTGTTATAGTTACAACAGGAATGCACACTTCACCCGGTGAGTAATGAGAGCCGATAGAATCGGTAAGAAATTTGCCTATGCTCTCCTCAAGGTTGAGTGATTTCGATTCTGTCGGGTTATTTTCATTGCTGTTGGCTGCATTATTACAAGTGCTCTGCTTACAACCGGTTATTGCAGTGCAAATAATTGCGATTGCAATAAATTGTATTCCCTTTTTCATAATTCCTTTATTGGGCTAAAATAAACAACGTGCCATAGGATGTCAAGCCGAAGTCTATGTCTTTGAGAAAAAGTGCTCCATCCCATGTCGGTCAATTTGTTAGCACATTATTAATGTGTATCGCATACAATAGATTAATTTGCAAATTTACAATTCTTGTGCCATTCCGGCAAAATAATCTCTGAAATAATCTCTGAATTTAACCAAATGATAACATAGATAACATAGATGATAACATAGATAGTTATTTCTTTGAATATAGTTGCATTATAATTTTGAATTAATCATTGTTTTGAGCAATCCGCTTTATTATTTAATAATGTGTATTCAGTATGCATGTTAGTACTGTGCCGCGTGCCGTAAGTCGTGCGCCACCAGTTTGCCAGTTCTGGTGGATTTATAATCCGCCAGGGCTTAACTGGGGATTTTCAATCCCCGTTCCGTCCCGGCACCTCGGTAGCCCTCATGGGGTGGCGGATTGCAAATCCGCAGGTTACCTGGCGGCCGGATTGCAAATCCAGCCGAACGAGGATTATGAATGAGTCGCGATGCGCAGTAAGCCCTGAAAGGGCGACAGAACTTAGGCAGGGGTGTAAACCCCTGATA
>DGVT01000081.1 GCA_002395965.1 Porphyromonadaceae bacterium UBA4277 | reverse complement strand
TCGCTGTCTCTCACCAAGCTGCGCACATCTTCGATGTTGCTTGCATGGTGTTAAAGAAATGGTCGCATCTTCGATGCGCCTGCGTTTTCAACGCTTTTTCTGAATTATGACACACCCCGAGCTGACGCGGCGTCTCACACACTCCCCCTGGCCCCCTCTAACTTAGAGGGGGAGCTGACGCGCGCTCACACTACCTCTGGTGCACTCCTTTGCTGCCGCCCTTTGCTGCCGCTGTGGCTTGAATGTGGGTTATCGATAGGCGAGGGCGGCACCGAGGGCGGTGCAGTATTCGGCGTGGTCGGGGATGTGGAAGTGCACGCCATAGAGGTCTTCCATCATCGGGAAGACAATGCGGCACTCGGGCAGGCGCGTGAGGTTGCCAATGAGCACGAAATGCTTGAAGCCGCCGCCGGTCTGCGACATCACGGCACATGAGCCAATGGTCTCGAGCACCATGGTAATCAGGCCGCGGGCTATGTCGCATTCGCTGGCGTGCCCTTGCCTGATTTTGCCAAACAGCGCCGCCGTGGCATGCAGCGGCAGCCCCTCGAGGCTCGTGTCGCAAATGTCGCCAATGGTAAGGTGAATGTTGGCCGCATTGCCCTTCGAAGCCATCTCCACCACTTGGCCGATGTCGGAGGTCTGCAGCATGAGCGTGGAGAGGCCCTGCAGCGTGCCGCCGCCCATGCTCAGCCCGCCCAAGTGGGTGATGTCGTCGCCATCGACGCGCACCAGTGTTGTGCCTGTGCCCATCGAGACCACGATGACCTGCTTGTGGCCTGAATTGAACGTGGCTCCCAAGCCATCGGCCAGAAATTCATCCACTTGCCGCGTGGGCAACCCATAGATGGAGGTGTGCAGACTCTTGCTGCCCACGCCCGTAATCATCACCTGCTCAACGTCGGTGAGCGATATGTCGTTGTCGTGAACGTATCGCCCGAAAGCACCGAAGAGCGAGCTCACCGGGTCGGCTGCTGTGATGCACATGGGCGAAAGCATCTTGTCACCTTCGAGCCCTATAATCTTGGTGGTGCTGCCACCCACGTCTATTCCTATTACTATTGCCATAGAGATATTGATTTAATTCGGTAAAATTATAAAATATTAGTGAAACGGACAAAATATTACTGAATTCATATCGTTAAAGAAATAATAATCGCTATATTTGCCGATTGTAATGCTTGGTTTTGACGCATTGCAATCTAAAAGAATTAAGAAAGTGGAGCTGACAATCATCATAGTCAATTACCGCGTGAAGTATTTCCTTGAGCAGACTCTTCGCTCGGTAGCCGAGGCCACCAGCGGCTTGCAGGCGCAGGTCGTTGTGGTGGACAATGCCTCGGGCGACGACTCGCTGAGCTTTTCGCGAGAGCGATTTCCCGATTACACCTATATAGAAAATAGTGAGAATGTGGGTTTTGCGCGTGCCAACAACCAGGGTATAGCCCTTGCCGAAGGTGAATACACGCTCATCTTGAATCCCGACACGGTGGTCACTGCCCAGGCTCTGACACGCTCGATGGCGTGGCTGCGCGAGCACCCCGACTGCGGTGCGGTGGGCGTGCACATGCTCGACGGCAACGGCGTGTTCCTGCCCGAGAGTAAACGCTCGTTTCCCACGATGTGGGTGTCGTTTTGCAAGATTTTCGGTCTGTCGAGCCTGTTTCCGCGCTCCCGCTGGTTTGCCAAGTACCACCTGCGCTACCTTGCCGAGGACGAGCCGCACAAGGTTGACATCCTGTCGGGTGCCTACATGATGTGCCGCACCGACGTGCTGAAGCGCTTAGGCGGCCTCGACGAGGACTTCTTCATGTATGGCGAGGACATCGACCTGAGCTATCGCATTGTGAAAGAGGGTTTTGCCAACTGGTATGTGCCCGTAGATATAATCCACTACAAGGGCGAGAGCACCAAGAAAGACTCGATGCGCTATGTGCGCGTGTTCTACAACGCCATGCTCATCTTCTACCGCAAGCACTTCCCGCGTGTGGGCCGGGTGCTCTACCCGGTGATAAAGCTCGGCGTAGCAGTGCGTGCTTCGCTTGCCATGCTCAAGCGTGTGTGCAAGCGAGTGTTTAAGCCCTTCACATCAAAACCGGCACCATCGAAGCCCTGGGTGATCATGAGCGCCGAGAGTGTGGCCGTGAGCTTAGCCACAGGGCTGAATCACTACACGCGAGCCATTCCCATGAGCGGTGAGTGCAACGTGCTAATTGACGATGCCACCTACAGCTATGCACAAATCGTGGAAATGATTGCCACTAATGCCCGCAAGGGGGTGGACTTTCACATCTACTCGTCGCGTAACCGAAAGGTGATTTCCCCCAAAATGCAAGCGTGATGGAGCATAACCTCAAAGGACCGGAATACTCGTTGCGAGCCTTGGAGCCTACCGACCTCGATGTGCTCTATGACTGGGAGAACGACGCCCGCACCTGGCTGGTGACCGACACCATGGCCCCATTCTCGCGCCAGATGCTGTGGCAATATCTCGAGAACTACACGGGCGACATCTACCAGTCGCGTGAGTTGCGCCTCATGGCCGTGTGCAATGCCACCGGCGAGGCGGTGGGCACGGTCGATTTTTTCAACTTCAACCCGCTTAACAATCGTGCCGAGTTGGGGCTGTATATTGCCCCGCAGTGGCGCGGCAGGGGGGCAGGGCGCGCGGTGCTGGACCTGCTGTGTGACTATGCGCGTAATCACCTCGGCTTGCGCCAGCTCTATGTGTATATCACCACCGACAACGAGCCGTGCCTGCGGCTGTTTGACAGTTACGGATTTCATCGTGCCGGCTTGCTGCGGCAGTGGGTGAAGCGCGGCCGCACCTACACCGACGCCCACCTCCTCCAGCTCCTCTTCTAACTTAGCGCAGTCGGCACTTGCCTATATCACTCCGTCACTCACCGTTTGGTTAGAAGACGAGGAAGCCTGTGATGCCGGCGAGGATGATGACGAAGATGGGGTGAATGCGCGTGAAATAGACGCAGCAAAATGATGCCACACAGATGGCTATGGTGATGGCTCGCTCGCTGAGCAGGGTGCCGAAGTTCTCGCTGTTCATCAGCAGCAATGCCGCCGAGGCGATGAGTCCCACTACCACCGGGCGGAGACCGAACAGCGCACCCTGGATGAAGGGCGACTGCCTGTGGTTGTCGATGTAGTGATAGGCAACTATGGTGAGGATGAACGGGGGAATAACCACGGTGAGTGTGGCGATGATGGAGCCGAGCACACTGCCGGTGACCACATAGCCAATGTAGGTGGCACTGTTGATGCCGATAGGGCCGGGGGTCATCTGTGAGATGGCAACAATGTCGGTGAACATCTGGCTTGTGATCCAGCCCGAACCCACCACCTCGCGCTCGATGAGCGTGAGCATGGCGTAACCGCCGCCGAAGCCGAACAACCCGATTTTAAGGTAGGCCCATATGAGTTTGAGATAAGTTTCCATATTTTTAGTAAACGAGTAAACAAGTAAACGAGTAAACGAGTAAACGAGTAAACAAGCAGACAAGTAAACGAGTAAACAAG
>DGVT01000098.1 GCA_002395965.1 Porphyromonadaceae bacterium UBA4277 | reverse complement strand
CGGTGCAGTTCCACATGTCGTGCATCACCCACACTATGGGTTTGCCCAGCGCCATGAGTTGTTCCACGCCATTGAGCGAGAGCATCCCTTGGTTGATCCATCCCAGCACCACCACGTCGGCCCACTGCACCCAAGGGTGAGCGGCAATGCTGATGCCGTGAGTGGCTGTGTCGATCTTGAAGAGGGTGCGGCGGTTGAACCCGTTGCTTGCGAAAATCTTCAGCCGCTCGGCAAGGAAGCAGTAGCGTTGCGTAATAGGCGACCCCACGCGAGCCACATCGTCGCTATCGGTGCGCTTGTCCACAACCAGCATGCGGGCCGCGACGCCTGCCTGGCTGAGTGCGTTCATGAGCCGGGTGGTGGCAATTGCTGCACCGCCCAGTGAGTCGCTTCTATTTATTAAGACTACTTTCAATAATTAATAATTAATAATGAATAATTAATAATTTGGGGCTACTGAGGCTGCTGGGACTGCTGGAGTCGCTGGGACTTTGGGGCTTTGGCTATTTGCGGCCGAAGTCGGCCGGAATTTCACCCCATTTGTCGGTTTCCCATTTGATAATGCGGTTTTGCCATGTGTGAGTGGCAAGCCATCTCTCGGCGCGACCAATGAGCTCGAAAACGCGCTCGTTATGGTCGGTACGTTCCAGCTTCGACTTGCATTTTCGGTCGCGTACCCAAGCCTGTGCTGTGCGGCTGTCGCTATAGATGGCAGTGTGGTCGTTACCGGTGTTGTGGAAGAACGCCAATGCGTGCACGAGTGCAAGAAACTCCCCGATGTTGTTGGTCGCATCGCGGAATGGTCCCTGACGGAACAGTTCGGCACCGGTCATCACATCCACACCACGATATTCCATCACCCCCGGATTACCACTGCAGGCACCATCCACGGCTATACTGTCGCGCACAATCTCGGGTATTGCCTCGTAGTTGACATGCAACTTGGGCGCACGTGCAATGGCGCGAAGCAGGTCGCGGTCTTCGTTGCCGCGGCGAAAGGCCATGATGGCATCTTCCTGCGTTTTGTAGGCCTTGTATTGCGCGCCCGGATAGCCCTTGACACGTGCCTCACACTCGGCCCAAGAGTCGCACACACCGGTCTCGGTGCCGCGCCACACCACATACCATTTGTTTCTGTAGGATGACATTCTCAGCAGCTTTGTAAATAACGTGCAAATTTCGTCATTATTTCCGACCTTTGCAAGTGTTTGGTTGCAATGATTGTGAAATGGTGACTGTGAGAGATCCGGGGTGCAGATGAAAAAAGCCCCGCCATAGGACAGGACTTTTTAGTGTTAAACACCCGAAAACGGTTAATCCAGTTTCTTCTGGGCTTTTTCGATGTTTTTGTTGCTCTTTTCGATCTTCTTGTTGATCTTGTCGATTTTCTTCTGCTGCTTCACGCGAGCAGTGAGATCGCTCATCGATTCCAGTGCGGCATGCTCCTTGGCAAGCTCGGCACGCAGTTGCTCCAAGTTCTTGTTTTCCTTGCTGATTTTCTCACGAGCCTTCTGCTGCTCTTGTGCTTTCTTCTGAGCTTTCTCGGCTTCCTTGGCTTTTTTCTTCATTTCCTTTTCGGCCTTCTTGGCTTCCTTGGCTTCTTTTTCGGCCTTCTTCTGAGCTTCTTTCTGCTGCTTTACGAGCTTCTCCTGCTCTTTGAGAGCCTCCTTCTGCGCCTTGAGCTGTTGCTCGGTGAGGATGTCTTGCGGGGCCATTGTGGCTGCCGTGACGGCACTGCCGCACATCAGGGCGGCGCATGCCAATAGTGTGATGATTTTTTTCATAATCTTCTTGATTATAATGTGTTGTTAATGCGAATACAAAGTTATAGCTAAAATGCTTTTGGGCAAAATAATCACTCAGTTTGTGAGACTTAATTAAGTGCCGAAGGTTTATTTAGCACCATTGGAAAATAGCTTTATAAACGTTTTTCGTCCCAAAAATGATGCCATGATGCCCAATCTGTTCTTCAGGCGTATGTGCGGGTCGAAGAAGCACCTGACCCTGAGCTGCTTGATCACATTCCAGCAGCGGTCTCGCACGTCGTCGTACTCGGGCGAGGCGGGGCACAGCAGCAAGATGTTGAAATGCGCACTCAGGCGGCGGCTGCGCACTGCCGGTAGCAGTTGTGGCTCTTGCTTGGCGATGCGCGTTTCCAGACGGTCAACCACGTCGAGCACGTCGAGGCGCTGCGGCTTGAAGTCGCCCATGAAGCTCGTGTTGCGCTGCATGTAGTTGTACGTCCTGCAATAGCTCACAACCACATTGCTACAGCGCTTATACAGGTCGTAGGCTATAGCAAGGTCTTCATATATTATTCCATGCTGGTATTGCAGGCCGTCAAATAGCCTGCTCTTGTAAAGGCGCCCCCAGGGCGAATGGGTGAGAAAGCCTTTCTGGTAAAAGATGCGGCGCAGTGTCTGGCGGCTGTCATACCGGTGCCAAGAAGATAACGGTGTGGGGTGCTGGATGTCGGGCACGGTGTGAGGGAAGACTTCACGCCAGTAAAACACTGCCACGTCGCTATCGGTGTTAATCAGCAGGTTATACATCAGTTCGATGGCATCGGCCTGAAGCCAGTCGTCGCCATCAACCATGGTGAGCAGCCGGCCGGTGGCGGCGCGCAGTCCCGTGTTGCGGGCATCACTCACGCCGCCGTTTGGCTTGTGTATGACGGTGAAGCGCTTGTCGCGTTCTGCCCACCGGTCGCAGATGCCGGGGCTGCCATCGGTACTGCCGTCGTCCACCACCACCACTTCGAGCTGGGTATAGCTCTGGCTGGCAATGCTCGTTAGGCACTGCTCCAAGTATTGTTCCACATTATAGACGGGAACTATTACCGATATGAGCGGATGCTTCGACAAGTGCTAAATAAAATTTTGAACTGGGGCAACGCGTTGCAAGCATCAAAAGTTAAGAGAGCTAAGGGAGGAGGGGGCAGTAACTCGGAGAGCTCGTAACTACCAAGCAATGCTTGGCACTACTTGACGGCTTGTCTTAATTCAAAATTCTTAATTCATAATTATTTCACTTTCCACTCCACGCCGTCTTTGGTGTCCTTGACGTCGAAGCCGGCTTCGGCCAGTCGGTCACGAATCAGGTCGCTGGTAGCCCAGTCCTTGGCAGCCTTGGCGTTGCGGCGCACCTCGAGCAGCAGGTCAACAGCCTTGTTATAGGGCGTGAGGTCGATGCCGCCGGCACTGGCATCGGCGCTGTCGCGCAGTCCGAGCACGTCGAAGACGTAGGTGCTGAAAAGCTGCTTTAGCGCGTCGATGTCGGCTTGTGTGAGCGTTGCATTTCCGTCGTTCACCTGATTGATAACGCGGCAGGCGTCGAACAGCGTGGCAATGACCACCGGCGTGTTCAAGTCGTCGTTCATGGCTTCGGCACAGCGTGTGGCATAGTCTTCGAGTGTGATGCTCGACGTGTCGGCAGACTTCAGGCCTTGCAGGCGGTGCCAGCCGTCCATCATTCGCTCGTAGGCTTTCTCGGCAGCTTGCAGGGCATCGTTAGAGAAGTCGAGCGTGCCGCGATAGTGAGCTTGCAGGATGAAGAAGCGAATAGTCATGGGCGAGTAGGCCTGCGTGAGCAACTCGTGCTCGCCGGTGAAGAACTGCTCCAGGGTGATGAAGTTGCCTAACGATTTGCCCATCTTCTGGCCGTTGATAGTGATCATGTTGTTGTGCATCCAGTAGTGCACCATGTCGTCGCCCTGGCTGGCTACGGCCTGTGCAATCTCGCACTCGTGATGCGGAAACACGAGGTCCATGCCTCCGCCGTGGATGTCGAAGTGCTTGCCTAAGTATTTGCGTCCCATGGCAGTGCACTCGCAGTGCCACCCCGGGAAGCCGTCGCTCCATGGCGACGGCCATCGCATGATGTGCTCGGGCTGCGCCTTCTTCCACAAGGCGAAGTCGGCCTGATTGCGCTTTTCCCCCACTCCGTCGAGTTCGCGGCTGGCGTTCTTCACGTCGTCGAGGTTGCGGCCGCTGAGCTTGCCGTAGTGGTGGTCGCGGTTATAGCTTTCCACGTCGAAGTAGATGCTGCCGTTGCTCTCATAGGCATAGCCGTTGGCCATGATTTCCTTCACCAGCTCTTCCTGCTCGATGATGTGTCCCGTGGCTTGCGGCTCGATGCTTGGAGGCAGCACGTTCAGGGCATCCATGGCAGCATGGTAGCGGCGGGTGTAGTATTGTG
>DGVT01000101.1:25049-30007 GCA_002395965.1 Porphyromonadaceae bacterium UBA4277 | reverse complement strand
GCGAATTAAAAGGGTGCTTCGAAGATGCACAACATGTGTCGGGTTATACTTCGATCACCTCTGATTTTCTATAATTAGAATTATGACACACCTTCATTAAGGTATAAAAGACTAATAATGTTAGTAGAACGTCCGCCACTGCTTTATCGCATGCTGTTTCCCGAGACGGTGTGGCGCATCCACAAGCGCGAGCACACGGTCTATCTCACCTTCGACGACGGCCCGATACCCGAGGTCACGCCGTGGGTGCTCGACACGCTCGACCACTATGGCGTGAAAGCCACTTTCTTCTGCGTGGGTGAAAATGTGGAGCGCAACCCGGCACTGTTTGAAGAAATACGTCGGCGTGGGCACAGTGTGGGCAACCACACGATGAATCACCTTCAGGGGCGCTTTGTGACCACCAGAAATTATCTGCTGAACGTGTTTCATGCCCATGAGTTGATAGGCTCCAACCTGTTCAGGCCGCCTCATGGCTTGCTGCGCTGGGGGCAGTCGCGAGTGTTGCGGGAGCGCTTTGCCATCATCATGTATGACCTGGTCACGCGCGACTACAGCCGCAAGCTCAATGGTGAGCAGGTGCTCAACAATGTCAAGCGCTATGCCCGCAATGGCTCTATCATCGTGTTTCACGATTCGCTCAAGGCCGAGCGTAACATGAAATATGCCTTGCCGCGAGCCATCGAGTGGCTGCGCGACCAGGGTTATAAGTTTGCCGCCATCCCCGACGATTTGTAATGTCTCACCTCAGCCTAAGGGCCATCCCCGATAGCTACACTGTCGTTTTAGAGAACCGGTATTCATTAATAGTTAAAACTTGCAAGGAATAGCTCATGCCATCAAGGAGCATGCAGCCCGGTTGGGCTTCGACGCATGCGGTATTGCTGAGGCCCGCCAAGTGGAGCCACAGCAGCGGCACTGCTATGCCCGCTGGCTGGAGCGCGGGTTTAATGGCTGCATGGATTGGGCGGCACGCTATTGCGATGTGCGTGACAATCCGCAACTGCTTCTCGACGGAGCGCGCTCGGTGATTATGCTGGCGCTGAACTACTTCCCGCATCGCCTGCAGCCCGCCGGTGCACCACAGTTTGCCTACTATGCCTATGGGCGCGACTACCACGAGGTGATGCGGGAGCGCATGCGCCTGTTGGCTGCGTTTATCGCCCAAAGCACCGGTGAGACGGCGCGATGCTGTGTTGACACTGCGCCGCTGCGCGAGCGCTACTGGGCTCAGCAGGCGGGAATAGGCTTTATAGGCATGAATAACCAGCTCATAATTCCGGGCAAGGGCTCTTATTTCTTTTTAGGGGCAATCATCACGACACTGGCACTGCCGGCCGACGAGCCGTGCCGCCTCACTTGCGGCGAGTGCCGGGCATGCCTGAAAACGTGTCCGGCTCACGCACTGAGCGAAGATGCAGCTGTCGATGCCCGCCGATGTCTGTCGTGCCTCACTATCGAGCAGCGCGGGCAGTTGCCGAGTTGGGTAGGGCAGGTGATGGGCAATCGGGTCTATGGTTGTGACGCATGCCAGCAGTGCTGTCCGCACAATCGAGCTGCACAACCCACGTCGGTTGTCGATTTTGCTCCCAGCAGCGATTTCCTGAATCTTACCATTGCCGAATTGTGCGATTTGTCGCCCGAGCGGTTCAGGAGTTTATTCGCCCATAGTGCCGTCAAGCGCACCCGCGTCGAGGGCTTGCGGCGAAATGCGAGCCTGCTTGCGGCTAATTTAGGCATAACGAAGCCCCATTGAGTGCAGAAAAACGTAAATTTAGTGCGGGCTTTAGTTAAATTTACTGAATAAGTGCCCAGTTTTGCTGAAAATTATGATTATGAGTTTTTCTGTATAAGATTTTTGACGTAACTTTGCAGTGTGAAAATTGAAATGGCAATTAAGATCGTAGCATAAATAGTAATAGTTTAAGAATGAAATAATCGCCTGACTGTGAAGTTCGGCGGTTATTTTTTTGTGCCTGCCGCCATAAGCCGATTCCACCCTACAGCCGTTTTTAGGACTATAAGCCACACAAGAACACATAATTTTGATGGTAAGTGTGAAATGTTAAGTGGGCTTGACGTGCGGCAGCTCCCCCTCTAAGTTAGAGGGGGTTAGGGGGAGTGTGTCAGCTTTGCGGGTTAGGGAGTGTGGTCCTCGTTCGGCTGGATTTGCAATCCGGCCGCCAGGTAACCTGCGGATTTGCAATCCGCCACCCCGTGAGGGCTACCGATGTGCCGTGCCGGCACGGGGATTGCAAATCCCCCGTTAAGCCCTGGCGGATTATAAATCCGCCAGAACTGGATCAGCTCCGCATTTCAGGGCTTGACGCGCATCAGCTCCCCCTCTAAGTTAGAGGGGGTTAGGGGGAGTGTGTCAGCTTTGCGGGTTAGGGAGTGTGGTTCACACACACACCTCGTTCGGCTGGATTTGCAATCCGGCCGCCAGGTAACCTGCGGATTTGCAATCCGCCACCCCGTGAGGGCTACCGATGTGCCGTGCCGGCACGGGGATTGCAAATCCCCCATTAAGCCTTGGCGGATTATAAATCCACCAGAACTGGTGGTGTGCTCGGCAAGACCGCATTCACATCAATGGAATAAGACAAATTGCTGACAAACACCATTGAGCCCTAAAAGCGCCTTGCCGCTGCACACCATTTTATTATAATGTGGGAGGGCACACCCACAAAACTGTTTATTTACGAGTCGAGGCTGTGCTCACTTGACTCAAATTAAAAACAATACTACAATGAAAAAATTAATCTTAATTGCAGCATTGGTTTGCTGCGTTGCCATGAGTGTTAACGCTCAAATGTAGCAAAAAATCACGATACGAGAATAAATTTATGACGATTTTTTGTAAAAACCACAAAAACTGTTTAACTTTGCAAGTGATATGCTTAAATTAACTACTAATAATATTACGGCTATGAAACGAATAAGTGTTGTTATTTTTGTGTTGATGGCAATGGGATTGACATCCTACGCTGACGACTACCTGCCTCTGTTGCGTGAAGGAGTTAAGTGGGTGTATGTAGAGGAGTTGAATTACGTTAGTCCAGATGGTGATGAATTGACCTTTGAGCGTCTTTATACTATAGAGGTTAAAGGTGACACCGTGATTGACAATGTGATATATAAGAAAATCTATCGTACGTCAAATGTCACTCAATGGGATGAGGATTATGCAGAACCCTTTTGTAGCAATTTTCAGCCAGTGGCCTGTCTGCGAGAAGAAGGCACCAAAGTATATGCCAAAGTTCTGAAAGATTGTTATTATGATGGACTTACTCCTTTTTTAGATGGCTTACTCTACAATTTAAGTATTGGCAAAGAAGAAGTTCTATATGAGTTTGACGAAGATGAAGACAGCCCTTGTACATTGATTGGAACAACTACAGTAGGGGATGTCTCTTGCAACGTTTATTCTTGTGAATGGTTGACAGGAGAGGTTGTTGAAGGTGTAGGGCTTGATTCACAATACTGTGGAGATCTTTTACTGTATAGCCGCTCAACAACAACTGGCTATCCATATTCCTATATCGGCCTACATCATGTGGAGGATGCCGACGGCAACATAATCTATTATGGAAAGGCCTACAAGGATGAGCCCGTTGAAGAGCCAAAATATGACCTCAACGGTGACGGACTGGTTGACGTTGACGACGTGAACGCGCTGATCAACTACATACTTAATAAGTAAAAACTTACTGAATAATGTGCGAGGCCGCGGCTGAGCTGAATTTATATTTCCGGCAGGCAGGCGGCTATGGATTCAAAAAAAACGAAAATATATAACAAATGATTATTAACAATTATTTTATTTGAGTTATGAAAAGGTATTTATTAATAACATCATTATTGATTGCGTCGTTATGTCATGGACAGACTGTTGAATACAAGCCTTTACTTGAGGATGGCAAGGTGTGGCACATGGTGTTTGAGCCTGAACTTGAGGAAGCGGATGATATTAAATTTGACATTTTCATTGAGGGCGACACGGTGATTGCCGGTCAGCAATGCAAAAAAGTATATACCCGCAATCGGTACAATATGGGAGAGGTGGCCTATTTAGAGGCTGCATTTGAAGACGAACGTAGGGTGCTTGTAATAGACAATGGTCAGAAGGATGCATATGTTGTTTACGACTTTAATCTTTCTGCTGGAGACACCTTCAGCATGGCAAACGTTGAAGATCTCATTTTTTTAGTCCGTGAGGTCAGAATCATCAACGTAAAAGGCATTGACAGACGAGCCTATTGTATTGTTTGTCAATCAGACCCCAACGATTCGTATTTGAGTGAACCACAATGGTGGATTGAAGGCATCGGATGCACTGGTGGTCCATTTGATCCGGACCATTTCTTAAAAATGGGATTCTCGTGCTATCTCAAAAGCTGCGAAGTGAGAGGATCGGTCATCTGTGATGAATACGACTTTTGGAACTTGAACGTTCAACCAAACTTCAACTATGACCTGAACGGCGACGGGCTGGTTGACGTTGACGACGTGAACGCGCTGATCAACGCCATCCTCAATAAGTAAAAACTTACCTTTATAGTGCTCGCCTACAGCGAGGCAGGGGAGACGGTATGATGCCGGGGGTGTCGCTTCATAGCGACACCCCCGGTTACTCAGATGCTCGACTTCCAGTCGAGGTTACCGCGCAATGCCGCCCTTTGCTTGAACCGACTCTCAGACCCGCGAAGCTGACACACTCCCAGTTTTGTCGGGCGGGGGCGCGAAGCGCTGTAGCACACACTCCCCCTGCCCCCTCTAACTTAGAGGGGGAGCTGTCGCACGGTGTTGAGAGCCTGTCACAAGGAGAGAGCTGTCGCGCCCCTTTGCTTGAACCGACTCTCAGTTCTGGCGGATTTGCAATCCGCCAGGGTTTAACGGGGGATTTGCAATCCCCGTGCCGGCACGGCGCACTCCGATAGCCCTCACGGGCTTGCGGA
>DGVT01000101.1:0-24926 GCA_002395965.1 Porphyromonadaceae bacterium UBA4277 | reverse complement strand
AGTAAACAAGTAAACGAGTAAACAAGCAGGCTGACGCTTTATTAATTATGAATTATGAATTAAGAATTATGAATTAAGAATTAAGGCAAGCCGTCAAGATGAACTGGTGAAAGGGCTTACTGCGCGTCTCGACTCATTCATAATTCATAATTCTGAATTGCTCAGGCGCCAGCCCCTATGTGCTCTTATGTTGCTTATAGTCAAAAACCTTATGTACTCTTATGTTGCTTATAGTCTAAAACTTATGGCATTGCATGGCTGCGGCGAGAATGCAGAAAGTCCTGTCGGCTTACGCCGGCAGGACTTTGTGATGGTGGTGGGTAGAGATGGATTCGAACCACCGAAGCGATGACGCAGCAGATTTACAGTCTGCCCCATTTGGCCACTCTGGAATCTACCCGCTTGGGAGTGCAAAATTACAAAATATTTCTAATATACAATACCTGCAAGGCATATTTTTAGTAATTTCGCGCAAAATTTCTAATGAACAAGGTCTCGGCGACACTGGAACTGGCTCGGCAGCGTGAACTGCTGCAGCTTGAATGGAACCACGAACGCGAAGAGTTCAAGCGCCTCACACAGGCTGTGGGCATTGAGCGCCGTGTGCGTCGTGGCGACTGCTGGTACCCCATGGCGGTGGGAAGGCATTATTACAATTCTCTCAACCAGCTGGTAGTGGAAATTCACCGTGGCGGTGTGCAGGCCGACGACGATGCGCTGGACCATAACTTTGAATATGGCCGTCAGGTGGCATTCTTTCGCCGCAGCGGCATTGACGACATCGCCTATTATGATTTTACCGGCACAGTGAGCTATGCCGAGCAAGACCGCATGGTCGTCGTTATGCCCGACGAGAATGCCGTGGCTGCCATCGCCGCAGCCGATGTGGCAGGCGTGCAGCTCGCTCTCGACGAGACCACCTACCGCCTGATGATGGAAGCCCTGAACCGCGTGGCCAGTGCCAAGGGTAACCGCTTGGCTGAGCTGCGCGACATGTTCTACAGCCATAGCCAGACGCATAAATTCAAGTTTGAGCCCATTCGCTTCCCATGGCTCAATGCCACTCAGGAGCAAGCGGTGAATGAGGTGCTGTGGGCTAAAGACGTGGCGGTGGTGCATGGGCCTCCTGGCACGGGCAAGACCACGACGCTTGTCGAAGCCATCTATGAGACACTGCGCCGCGAGAGCCAGGTCTTGGTGTGTGCCCAGAGCAATATGGCTGTGGATTGGATCAGCGAGCAACTCATGGACCGCGGCATCGATGTGCTGCGCATAGGCAACCCAACGCGCGTGACCGACAAGATGCTCTCGCAGACTTATGAGCGGCGCTTTGAGTCTCATCCCGACTATCCCCAACTGTGGAGCATGCGCAAGGCTCTGCGCGAAGTGCGCGGTGCGCGGCGTGGCTCGGATGCCTACCACCAGAAGGTGGAGCGTCTCAAGGAGCGCATCACCGAGTTGGAACTGCGCATTCACAACGATGTCTTCGGGCAGGCGCGGGTGTTTGCCTGCACCTTGGCCGGCAGTGCGAGCCGCGTGCTTGAGGGCATGAAGTTTGCCACGCTGTTTATCGACGAAGCCGCGCAAGCCCTCGAAGCCGCCTGCTGGATTGCCATTCGCAAGGCCAATCGCGTGATTTTTGCGGGCGACCATTGTCAGTTGCCTCCCACAGTGAAGGCTGTGGAGGCCTTGCATGGCGGGTTGGGATATACGCTCATGGAGCGCATCGTGGCGAATAACCCTCAGGTTGTGACCCTTTTGAAGGTTCAATATCGCATGAACGACGAGATTATGCACTTCTCCAGCCAGTGGTTCTACCAGGGGCAGGTGCAAAGTGCTGCCGAGGTGCGAAACCGCGGCATCCTCGACCTTGACATCCCCATCAGCTGGCTCGACACCGGCGAGCTCGACGACAGCGAGGAGGAGCAAGTGGGCGACAGCGGAGGCCGCATCAATCGCGCCGAGGCCGCATTCACCATTGCCACACTTGAGGATTACTTTACCCGCGTGGGCCGCCAGCGCATGGTTGACGAGCGCATCGACGTGGGCATAATCTCGCCCTATCGCGCTCAGGTGCAGCTGCTGCGCCGATTGATTAAGCACTCGGCATTTTTCAAGCCTTATCGTGGACTCATCACGATTAACACTGTGGATGGCTTCCAAGGCCAGGAGCGTGACATCATCGTCATCAGCATGGTGCGTGCCAACGATGCCGGGCAGATAGGTTTCTTGCGCGACCTGCGGCGCATGAATGTGGCAATGACGCGCGCCCGCATGAAGCTTATCATCTTGGGCGACACAGCCACTCTCACGCGGCACCCGTTCTACTTAAAACTATACAACTACATTGAACAGCTAAAACACCCTAAAGAGTAATGAGAAAAATAATAACGTTCTTGAAAAACTGGACCCTGCCCAGCGCCATCGTCACCGGCACGGTGCTGTATCTCATATTTGCCAACGTCCCGGCACTTGATGGTGCCGCACGCTTTTTCGACCCTATTTTCGACACCATTTTCCCGTTTTTCATGGGCATGATACTGTTCACCACCTTCTGCAAGGTGGATTTCCACAAGATGCGCCCCACGGCCTGGCACTGGTGGATCACACTGCTGCAAGTGCTTTTGGTGACGCTGATTGCCGGGCTCATTCTGTCGATGAATATGGACGGTAACGACCTGATACTCATGGAGGGCATCCTCACCTGCATCATCGCGCCGGGAGCCGCCGCAGCTGCAGTGGTGACGGCTAAGCTGGGCGGAAATCTTGAGTCGATGACAACCTATACGTTTGTCTCCAACTTTGTCACAGCCCTGCTCGTGCCTACCGTCTTCCCGATGATCGACCGTGGGGTGGATATCTCATTTGTGTCGGCATTCCTGACCATCTTGTACAAGGTGTGCATGGTGCTGATAGTGCCCATGGTGGGGGCCTATATCGTGAAGCACTTCATGCATCGCCTGCACGCATGGATAGTGAGCATCGAGGATTTGTCGTTCTACATGTGGGGCATCTCGCTGAGCATCGTCACCGGCTCTACGGTGAAGTATATAGTGCATGCAGGCACCACTCCGGGCTTTGTCGTTACCATTGCCGTGATATCGCTGGTGTTGTGCTTGGTGCAATTTGCCTTAGGACGCTATGTGGGGCATTTCTTCGGGGCGACCATCGAGAGCGGTCAAGGATTGGGTCAGAAAAACACTGCCTTTGCCGTGTGGATTGCATACACCTACCTCAATCCGCTGTGCTCGGTGGGTCCCGGCTGCTACATCCTGTGGCAGAATGCCATCAACAGCATAGAAATATGGCATGAGCGCAAGCGCAAACAACAGCTCTATTAATAAGTAAAACCAAAAAGCCATAAAGGAATGCGATTGCCATGTCCGACCTCGGTGTCATCCACTGCAAGGAAACTGTTAGGAACATCTGCAATCTGCTCAAACGACTTCTTTCTTCCTCCTACTTCAAAGAGATATTTATCATTAATCAGGAAGTCACCTTTGAGGGGGTGTTTAACGTCATAGTTTACCTGCAACTGACAATTAAATAATGTCTCTCTCTCATTTCCCTTATTAACCATAGGGCATAGTGCATGCATAAGGTTGGGATTTCCTAAGAATATCTTGCCAGGCTTGTATAAGAACTTATAGTTCTTCGCCTTAGAGGTGAGTAGTGCTAAAATTTGCGCTTTGTCAAGAGCGTAAAGCATGCGTAGTCCTAACTCATTATTGGTTGCTAACTGCGCCCACAAATCGGACATTTTGGGTTCGAAAGGCACACGCTCGCTAATAATCATTACCAGCTTCTTAACCTTTTGGATGGTCTCGAAGGTCATATTCTCGACAGCAGGTAAGTCGCTTTCAATAACCACAGACACAATTTCCCTCAACCGTGATGCAAAATCTTCGCCCACTTCACGATAGAAAGGATAATAACCATGTTCTTGATAAGTTTCAAAATAGGAAGCTACCTTCACATTCTTCACAATTTGCATAGCATGGTGAACATGGTTCTCCAAAAGGTCTTCAATAGGTATGGCAGGATAACAGATTACATCCTCAAATGTCAGAAACTCCCTGAATGACAATCCGTACAGCGTATAGACTGTCTGTCGGCGTGAAAGGTCAGCCTTGCCATTATCCATGATGAGCAACGAACTGCTGGTATAGACAATGCTCATGTCGGGGTAATTGTCATATATATTCTTTAGCGTTTCCGACCATCCTTCATATTTGTGAACTTCGTCAAGGTATAATCTTTGCATACCGTGCCGGTCGGCCCAATCCACTAAGTCGATCAAGGAGTGAGTAGCAAACCACAAATCATCCAACGACACATAGAGCGTCTTGTCGATATCTTCGTAGTTTTCGAGAATATGCTGCAAAAGCATCGTGGTTTTTCCCACACCTCGTGCGCCCTTGATACTGATTATCCTGGATTTCCAATTGATTTGTTCGTACAGATAGCGCTTGAACCGCAAGTCTATTTTAGCTATCCGACGATGATAATTGTTGAAAAGAGGTTGTAATTCTATCGACTCCATAGATTAATGAATTTTGGCGCAAAGATAGTATTTTGCATTTACAACTGCAAATATTCTATGCGTTTTTATATTTCTAAATGTAAAAATAATTTCGTTTTTTATATCTACAAATTAAAATTTCTCTATTATGCTATTTAACATACATCCAATTTATAAAAACTGGAATTGCCATCTGGTGACTCCTGTTTTAACTATAATATTAATCGAAAAGCACGTTTAAATTCGCTCTGTGTTGCTTACAGTGGCAATGCCGCTTGAAATGCCGCCTGAAAGGTAAGGAATGTTTTTTGGCTACATATTGAACGTTGATTAAAAAATAATGCCTAAATTTGTGCGATTTTCTATAAAACGTAAATTTTCAATCATCTATAATATTAAGAATGAAGATTAAAACTATTATTATGCTGGCCTGCGCCGGCGTGGCAATGAATGTGTGGGCCGCCAGTGCCGACACGGTGAAGGTTATCAATCACCCCGACAAGGTGTCGGTCGTAGAGAAGAACGGGTCGGTGAGTCTTGAAGTTACAGGCTATGATGGTGATGCCAGCAAATCTTATAATTATACTATTAAGCACGACAAGGACGGAAATGTCAAGAGCACCGAGACCGAGAGCCGCAATGGCCGCTATGGAATAGTCTTGAACAAGAAAGAGGACAACAACGGTGAAGAAGTTGAAAGGAATTTTGAAGTGTTTATCAGTGGTTTCTATCTGGGTTGGGGACACACCAATGCTCAGGGTGAGTTCCATGGCAAGACTGGGAAAACCTTTGAGGTGGGTATCCTTAACGTGATAGGTGCCGGCTACAAGTTTGGCGACCGCAACCGCTTGTCGCTGGGTGTGGGTTATCAGGCCAAGTATTACGAGCTGAAGAAGGATTATTACTTCACCACGTCGATGGCAGGCGGCGTGCTGCCCAACCCCACAATAGTGTCGTTCCCCGATGAATACAAGCGGCGTTTTTCGCAAATGGTGGTTCACACCATCCAGTTCCCGTTGCTCTATGCCAAGGGCTTCGGCAATCGATTCTGGGCCTATGCCGGCGGTGTGATGAACTGGAACTGCTATGCCTATACCAGTCGCAACTATAAGGTGGAAAACACTCGCATCAACGAGATGACCTCAGGCCTGCACCAGCGCAAAATCACTTTCGACATGCTCGTGGGTATTCAGCACAACGGCTGGGGCGTGTATTTCCGCTATAGTCCTCAAAGCGTGCTCAAGAAGTGTGAAAACACGCCGGTCCTCAACAAGACTTGGACCATTGGCCTTGCTTTAGGCTTCTAATGCCTTAATTTTCGCTCAGGCGGAAGACGATGCGCAGGCGCCCGTCCTGGTAGCGCGTGCTGCTAATCCTAAAGGTGCCTATCTCGCCGGTGTGGCCCACGTGGTCGCCGGCGCATAGGCACTCGTCGTAGTCGCCCACATGCACTATGCGTACCGCGTCGCTTGCCCCTTCGGGCAGGCGCTCGAGCGGGAAGCGTCCGGCCACCTCGGCCTGTGTGGCATATTCGGCAGTTACTGGCATGTCGGCAGCAATCACATCATTTACCCGTGCCTCGATGGTGCGGGTTTCTTCGTCGGTCAACGGACGTGGGAAGTCGTAGTCAAGTTTCGACTTTGTGCGCTCTACGTGCGCACTCACATGTCGCCCGCAGCCAAACATCTTCACCATCGTCCCATTGAGTATGTGCTCGGCAGTGTGCATGGGCGGAAACTCTCGCTTGTTGTGCTCATTGAGTTGGGGTTCCATCTTGTCAGTTGTTTTGATTTATTAAGTTCACAATTACTTTTATCATAACATCTTTTTCTTCGGGCCTACTTTCTGCTATCATTAGCGTGAGTGCTACAAGCGTGTTGTCGGCAATGCGCTTCGACCCATCATCATTATACAGTATCCCATTATTTTCCATGAACCACAAAAACAAAGTTGCGGCTATTCGCTTGTTTCCATCGCTAAATGAATGGTTCTTAGTAACTAAATATAAAAGCATCGCTGCTTTTTCTTCCACACTGGGATACAGGTCTTGACCATCCCAAGTCTGATAAATCTGGCCTATCGAACTCTTGAAAGAATCGTCTTTTTCATTGGCAAAAAGGCCGTTTCCTCCGAATTTTTCACGCAGACTCATAATGGCTTCCATTGCATTTGCATAGGTAGCATGGAAATGATTCTCGTTGGTGGTTTTTTCGATTGATAATTGCTGATAGTCATATCGGTCCAGAGTATCGAGAGCATATACATAGTCGGTGACAACTGAAAGTAACCCTTTAGCTTGCCGTGAAGTGAGTTTGTTTTGTCGTTGTATGGTTTCACCCATGATGCGCACCACACTTTTCAGCTCATTATATCGGTTTAATTTCAGTTGTTCAGAAACAAGGTATCCTTTTATTAGATAATCTTTCAACACTTGGTTAGCCCATCGGCGGAACTGTGTGCCACGCTGACTTTTCACACGATAGCCCACCGAGATGATCACATCAAGGTTATAGTATTTACGATTTCTTATAACTTCACGTTTTCCTTCTTGCTGAACCTGTAAGAAATCCTTACAAGTTGAGTTCTTTTCCAATTCACCCTCTTTGAAAACATTATTAATATGCATTGTGATGTTTTGTGAAGAAGTATCAAAAAGGATTGCCATTTGTGCCTGTGTCAGCCACACAGTGTCGTCTTCCAGTTTCACTTGAAGTTGTACAGCTCCATCTCTACTGGTAAAGATTTCTATTGCCGGCTTATTGTGCTCGTTAAGTTTAGGTTCCATCTTGTCGGTTGGTTTGTCGTGGCAAAAGTAGTAAAAAAAAGTGGCTGGTACAAATACCAACCACTAAGTAAATAATATGTGTTCTGATGCTTAGAACATCTTAATGAGTTCTTCGTTGGTATAGGCGTCGGCACCGTAGCAGGTCTTGAGGTATGCCAGTCCGCCCTGGTAGTCCTCCTCGGTAAAGGAGTTGGTAGCTTCCTTTGCCACTACCACATCGTAACCCAGGCAGAAAGCGTCGGCTGAGGTGTGGCGGCAGCACATGTGAGTGTGCAGACCAGTGATGATGACAGTTTGCACGCCGAGTTCCTTGAGCAGGATGTCGAGGTCGGTCTGGAAGAATCCGCTGTAACGGCGTTTTGGCACCACATAATCCTTATCGCAAAGGTTGAGTTCTGGAATCACGTCGGCACCTGGAGTGCCCTTAATGGCATGGTCGCCCCAGATGGTAAGCTCGCGGTCGATGCCCTTGATGTGGCAGTCGTTGCAGAAGATTACTGGCACGTCGTGCTCGCGTGCGGCATCAAGCAGTGCAGCTGTTGCGGGAACGATTTCACGGGCGCGGTCGCAGCCTAATGAGCCGGTTACAAAGTCATTGAGCATGTCAACGACGAGAATTGCAGGTTTGTTCAGTTTGTTCATTTTTTTCGATTTGTTTGATTGTATGGTTAATTAATTTTTTGTTTTGCTTGTTATAACGTTTGGCGACGACCAATATTGCAAATTGCGTGCCAAATTTTTTTACTCGTCATCAACGGCTGTAAAAAGTAATCCAGTTGGTGCGATAGATACACTTAGGAACCCACGGGTGGATTTCATGCGTATTACCTTTAGCATCGCGCCACCACGAGTGGTTCCATCCGCTACCCATATCGAGATACAAAGCGTGAGTGACACCATAGCGCACTAATTGTGCAACGAAAACATCGTAATCTACACTTTCGCGAGAATCGACTATGCACAAGTGTCCGTCTTTCTCACACAGAGCACGGTAGTGATTGTTGCCGCTGCGCCACAGTGGAGCGACGGCTTTACCATTGGCCACGATGAGTGCTTGCCCAAACCCCATGCCTCCACCGCGAGCTGCTTCATCAAGCGCATTGCTGTAATCGCCTGCAATGAAGTGCCATTTGCCGCTATGCCAGGTGAAAGCTCCTGAATTGTCGCGGCATTGTGCACCTGCATATCGCTGTCCGCCACTCACATGATCACCATCGATGTTGGTGTGCTCAAAGTGGTCGAGCAACTCATGAGTGAATGCCGCTTCGGCACAGAAAATCACATTTTTATCAGCTTGCGACGGCATTGTATCGCTGCACACCAAGTCGATGTGAGAAAATGCCGGATAATAGGCAATAACTTCACCTGTGCGCTGTATGTGCACCAGTTCGCGTTTATTATGACATGCGGTCATCACTATTACGCACATTATAACCCATAGATTTATTTTCATTATCGCCATGCATGAGAAGGTAGATCAATGATTGCTTTCAGCCACCTCATCGCGGGTGAGCTTGTTGCGATCCATCGCCCGCCAGCAATAGGCTATATATGCCACCACAAAGGGCACGAGGATGCTCACCACGCTCATCGCGGTGAGCGTGAACTCGCTCGACGAGCTGTTGCGTATGGTGAGCGACGACTGGGCATCGAGTAGCGAGGGGTAATAAGCCGTGTTGTTATACCCCAGCACCCAGAACAGTGTGAGCACCACCAGCACTGTGCCAGCCCCGGCGGGCCATATTCCCTTACGGTAGCCTGGTTTGATGAGCGTCTTGCACAAGCCGTAGAGCACAAGTCCCACTCCGGCCAGCAAAATTATCAGTGCCCACCACATGTCGAGGTAGTTGTGAAGGTATTTGTAATCTACCCAGTGTGCATTACCATCGGCATCCACTTCTACGCCACGTGTCGTGAGAATCAGTGCCACGACAATCAAAAAAAAGATGACAAATAGGGGAGCATTGCAGATGAGCATGTTGCGTTGCCTCGTGCGCACGGCATCGTCATCAATGTTATTGATAAAATACAGCGATGCCAATGATGCCGCAAGAAAATATACCATGGCGCCGAAGCACAGGTTGCGCCAGCTGCCAATGGCCTCAAGCCCGTGCAGTGGTCCCCAGGTGCTGATGGTTGCAGCTTGCGTATTCAGTATGTTGGCCTTGGTTACGGTAAACTCTGCCCCGAAAAACATGCCTGCCACCGCCACGCCCAGTAGCATCGGGCCGCAGATGCCGTTGATCAGCAGCAACGTGTCGTAGAAGCTGCGGCCATAGACGTTGCCTTGCTTGGCACGATATTCATAGCTGATGGCCTGAATCACAAAGCTGAACAGGATGAGCATCCACAGCCAGTAGGCACCTCCGAAACTGGTGCTGTAGAACAGCGGGAATGAAGCGAAAAATGCGCCACCAAAGGTTACCAAGGTGGTGAACGTGAGTTCCCACTTGCGCCCTAATGAGTTGACCAGCAGCGACCGCTCGGCCTCATCACGGTGAAAGAACAGCATCGACTGCCCGCCTTGTACAAATAGCATGAACACCAGCAGTGCGCCTAACACCGACATGATGAGCCACCAGTAGTTTTGGAGAATATAATAGGTTTCCATGTGTTGTGTCGAGTTTAGAGGATTATCCTAAATTTTCTTGTGATTTCTTGCTGATTTGCTTGCAGATGATGCTCACGTCGGCAATGAGCAGTGCTGTGAACACCACTGCAAAAATCCAGAACGTTACCTGAATGCTGGCGGCACTCAGGTCGCTCACTGCCACCTTGTTGGGCATCAAGTCCTGTATGGTCCAGGGCTGTCGTCCCACCTCGGCCACAATCCATCCGCTGGCACTGCACAGATAGGTGAGCGGGATGGTTATGATGCCCAGCCACCACCATGCCTTAGCCCACTTCTTTCCTTCCACAAGTTGTGGCTTATAGGCAAACAAGAGAGCTAACAGCAGGAAGGCCACTAAGTAGCCGCCCACAGTGACCATGAAGTGGAAGGTGTAGAACGTGAGAGGCACGTTGGGCACGGCCTCCTCGGGCTTGTCGAGATAGGCGTAGCCGAAGTATTTGAAATCGGCATTAATGGCCTTGTGCAGGCTGTCGGCCATCGCAATGTCGTCGGCACGACGGGCAACATCGTATTGGGCAACCAGTTGTTGCACCTGTTTGCCTCGCCTCATGCGTTCGGCATAGGATACAGTGTTGATTTCGTTGCCCTCGGTGTCATAGCACTTGCCGGCAATGATGTCTTCGATGCCGGGCACAAAGGCATGCGGGTCGTGGGTTGCCAGTATCGACAAGCCATACGGGATGCTGATGTCCAGCAGGTAGGGGGCTTCGTCGTTGGTGGGCGTCTTTGCCGGATTAAGGATTCCGGCTGCCACAATCGACTGCCCGTGGCTTCCCCTGTAGAGCCCTTCCATGGCAGCCAGTTTCATGGGCTGGTACTTTGCCACGGCGACTGCCGATGTGTCGCCGGTGATGCTGGTGAGGATGATGCCCACCGTGCCCACCCAGGCTCCAATCTTGAGGCTGCGGCGGCAGTGCTTCACATTGCGGCCGCGCAGCAGCATCCATGCGCACACGCCCACCACAAACGCGCCTCCTAACGTCCAGGCGCTGAGCACTGTGTGGAAGAATTTGTTAACGGCCATAGGCGAGAGTGCCACCGCCCAGAAACTGGTCATCTCGTTGCGCATGGTGGCAGGGTTAAACTCGCATCCGGTGGGGTATTGCATCCAGGCGTTGGCTACGAGAATCCACAGTGCCGACAAGCTGGCGCCGATGGCTGTGAGCCAAGTCGAGGCAAGGTGGAAACGAGGACTCACCTTGTTCCACCCGAAGAACATCACGGCAATGAACGTGGATTCCATGAAGAATGCCAGAATGCCTTCGATGGCCAGCGGGGCTCCGAAGATGTCGCCCACAAACCAGCTATAGTTGCTCCAGTTGGTTCCGAACTCAAATTCCAGAATGATGCCTGTGGCCACACCTATGGCGAAGTTGACACCGAATAGGGTCATCCAGAATTTCGTGGTCTTGAGCCATCGCTCATCGCGGGTGCGATAGTAGATGGTCTCCATGATGGCTATAATCACGCCGAGCCCTAAGGTGAGCGGCACAAACAGCCAGTGATAGATTGCAGTGAGGGCAAATTGTGCTCGTGCCCAGTCAACTGCCTGTACTAAATCGTTCATAATGTGCGGAGTTATAGGGTATTATGAGGGGTGATGTGGAGTTATAAGGTACTATGGGGGTAATGGTGAGAGAAGGGTGCTATGGAGAGTTTTGGGGCTGTGAAGGTGGTTGTGGTGAGGGCGGGACGAGCTCGTGGCGCACATAGTCGGCTTTGCCTTCGTCGTCGGCTGCCTTTCCGGCTAAGAAGTCGGGGAAGAAGATCCACTTGATGATTACAAAGAAGATAATCACCTTCAGGGCAATAATTGCCCACAATGTGCGGCCTACGGTCATGGCTCTGAAACCATCCACATAGAACCACCACACCTTGCTCAGCCAGTTATTGCCCCGAAGGCTTTCTCTTTCCATGATTAGTGAGTGATTAATTACGCATTATTTGGCAATCTTGGTGGTGTGGGTCTTGCCGCCGCAGTTGGCCGTCACAATGTAGATGCCGCGGCTCATGCCGTCGAGCGAGACAGCTTTTCCTGCTTGTGATGTGGCCACACAGCGACCATTGATGTCATAGACGGCGATGCTTGTGGCGCCACCCAGCGGAGTGACTTGCTTGCCGTCCCAGCCCACCAGTTGCCCGGTGCTCTTGGTCTCAATGTTGCTTATGCCGGTGGGTGTTATGTCATAGTTCAGGATTGGGGCGATGGCCAGCGACACGGCCTCGTCCTCGTTTTTGAACCACTGTCCGGTCTCCAGGTAGTTGTAGTTCTCGTCTTCGTCAAGCACATAGTGGTAAGACGTGCTCTTCTCGCCCACGTTGCGGCGCATCAGCAGCAAGGCAATGTCGTCGCCGTTGTTGTTCGGGAAACCGCCAATGCTCACAAAGAATTCCTTGTCAACAATCACCGGTTGCTCAAAGTTGAACTTCGTTTCTACCACAGTGCTGGCGTCATACACCAGCTCCGAAGCCTTAAGAGTCGCCGAGGCTATCACATTGCCCGGCATGCCATTCTCGTCGGCATCGCGCACCATAACGGTGATGGGAGCATCGGCCGTGGCGGCTGTAGTCTTGTCGAAATATACAGCCACACTCGATATCTCACCCGTTGCCAACGGCGCATCGAAGTGTTCGGCAAACTCGGTCATGCCCAGCCAGTTGGTGCCGGCATAGTTGCCATACCATCCAAGCTCTATCGCCGAGAGATTTGAATTTTCCTCGGGAGCAATGTTCCAGATATATTGTGCTCCGCCTGCCTGCACGGCATAGAGCATCACGTCTTGGTCTGAGCCCTTGCTGTTGCTGGCTGTGAGCATTAGGCTGTAGGTGCCCTTGTTGGGGTAGCTGACGATGGGGTTCTGCTCGTTGCTTGTCGATGGGTTAGCACCGGAGAATTCCCAAGCCCACTCAGTGGGGTTGCCGGTCGAGAGGTCGCGGAACTGCACCTCGGTCTCTGTTGGGACAAAGGCAGCTACATATGGCGACAGGTAGGCATCCTCGGGCATGCCGATGAGTGCATCGGGAGCCTGTGCCTTGACAATGACGTAGGCCTCACGCATCAGGGTGTTAGACGCGGGGCTTGTTTCGTCGCCCACTTCGAGGGTGACGGTATATTCGCCGGCAGTGTTGTAGGTAACAACGGGGTTAGCCTCGGTCGATGTCTCGGGGTCGCCGCCCTGGAAAGTCCACTTGCGATACACAACGTCGCCCGAAGACAGGTCGCGGAAGTGCACCTGCTCGCCCTCGTTGATGGTGATTGATGTTGCGTCGCTGTCGGCCTGCTTGATGCAGAAGCCGTCGATTGCTTCATCCTCGCCATAGTCGCCCGTATAGACAAACGAGAATTTCACCGTCTTGCCTGCATAGGCCGCAAGGTCGATGTCGTATTTCACCCAGCGGGCACCGTCGTAGGCATTGTCTTGTGCCCAGTTAAACTGGTCCAGCAGCAGGGTGGAAGCGTCGCCTTCTATGGCATAGAGTTTCCATGCTCCAAACACTAAGTAGCCCGCGTTGGCATAGCAGTAGAACTCGAGCATGCTTCCGGGCAGGATCTCAATCTCGGGCGATGTGGCAGTCTCGTTCTGGTTGCTGCCGTAGTTCAGCACAAGCGAGTTGGTGCTGTTGGCATCGATGGTGCTGAACGATACCGACCCGTAGGTGGGTGGCATGGCTCCCATTTGCCAGGTCGATGAACTGGTGGCCTGATAGGTCCATGTGTCGGTCTCGGCCTGGGTGTCCCAGCCTTGTGTGTAGTAGGAGGTCATCGCCTCGTCGGCACTGAAGGCTGCCGTTACCTGAGCATTGGCAACGGTCATCATCAGTGCGCATGCCGATAATAGTAAAGTTTTTTTCATAATGGTTATGCTTTTGGTTGATAATTCAGCGATTTTGCAAATTTAGTGATAAATAGTTGTGAAACCTAATAATCATTGATGAATTTTCTTGCACTTCTTCAAATTAGGCTTCTGGCGTTCACAACTTGAATGCTATCGGGCTGTGGCAGTGGCAAATCGGGTGTTCCCAAAGCTGTCGCGGTGCAGAGCCACATCGGTCATCCCGCAGCCATGCAGCAATGCGGCCACCTCATTGCCATAGCTGCGGTTGATTTCAAGGTATAGGCGTCGGCCGGGCTTGAGTGCATGCCTGGCAAACTGCGCTATGGCACGGTAGTAGAGCAGTGGGTCGTCGTCGGGCACAAATAGTGCGCTGTGTGGCTCATAGTCGAGCACGTTGCGCTCCATCGTCGCCTGTTCGCTCATGGTGATGTAGGGAGGGTTGCTCACCACTATGTCAAAACTGTGGGCCGGCATGGGAGGCATCTCCAGCATGTCGGCTTCGAGCCATCTTACGCGCACCTTAAGGTTTGCGGCGTTCTCGCGTGCTACGTCGAGTGCGTCGTTGCTGATATCTACCCCTGTGACCTGTGCATATTTCAGCGCCCGGGCCAGGCTGATGGCTATGCAGCCGCTGCCGGTGCCCAGGTCGATGACGTGCAGGTCTTCGTACTCGCGGTTCTCGTCGGCGATGAGATCGACAAGTTGCTCGGTCTCGGGGCGTGGAATGAGGGTGGCTGGTGTCACCTTGAAGTCGTGGCCGTGAAAGCGTGCCTTGCCCAGTATGTACTGGAGCGGCTCATGGCGGCTCAGGCGGCTGATTATACTGTCAAGCCGTGTCACGAAAAACTCCGGTAATTCTTCATTGGCTCGCATCACGGTGTCAACTGCCGTGTAGTGCATGACTTCTTCCATGATGATGCGTGTCATGGCATCAAGTTCGCCGGCAGGGTAGATGTCTTGCAGGCGCTGCCGCATGGTGATGGCTACTTCGCTGGTTTTCATAATGGATTGATGGTTATTAATGCTTCACAAATTTAATTCTAAATAGTGACATTGCCACAGGAGTGGGATTGTTGTGACTGTTTATTAATGATTTTTAACTATTGCCCTTGTCTGTATCAGCTCAGGGCCAATCACAACGCGTGTGGGCTTGCGTTCTCGCGTTAAAAAGGTGTAAAAATGGGCCGATTGCATTTTAATATCTTAATTCAGTGCCGCTGTTTGCCCATGAAATATTAATTTTACACGCTAAAAGCTATGCCCTTTTCGTTAATAAAGGGAAACGCTGTGAACGTGATGGCGATGTTATTGCATAGCCTAAGTGAATTAAGAAGATGATAATGAAGAGTTTTAAGATATTGTTTATTCTTCCGGCGCTGGTAATTCTTGCGCTGGGTGTGTCGTGCAACAAGAAAAACAGCGACGACGACACGCTATACGTCTATACGACGAGCACCAGCAGCACGCTGGTGTCGAGTTTCAGGTTGCAAGCCGATGCCGAAGTCATGGCACATCTCGACTCGGTGTATTTCACGATCGACCCCGAGCGTGGCTTGATTTATAACGCCGACTCTCTGCCCAAGGGCACCAATATAAGCTCGCTGAAAGCTACCGTGGCTTTCCGCTCGAGCATCGGAAAGGCTGTGTTCAATGTCATGGATGCCGACCATGTGAGCACCGAGCATGAATATTCCAGCGCGTCGTCAACGGCGATGGACTTCCGCTATGGCGTGGTGCTTGCGGTAACGAGCCTTGACGGCCTGCACACCAAGGAATACACCGTAAAGGTTAATGTGCATCAACAAGAGCCCGACACCCTTGTGTGGCCCATGGCCTACCGTCGCAACCTGCCTGCTTCGGCTCACGAGAACTATGCTGTGGGTACGGCCCACTTCGATGGCGCCTACTGGTGCCTGCTGCACTGCAGTGACGGCTTTGTGATGTCGAAGGCAGCAACGCCTTCCGGCCCGTGGACACAACCCGATGTGGAGTTTGGCTTTGAACCTGACGTAGCCACGCTCACGGCAAGCGACGATGCCCTGTATCTGCTCGATGTGAACGGCAACTTGTGTTATAGCACCGACGGGCTGAACTGGAGTCAGGCCGGGGTGAAGTGGAAGTCGCTGATAGGCGGCTATGGCGACCGCGTGCTGGGTGTCACTGCCGAGCCTTACTGCTACGACGAGTACCCGCGTCGCGATGACTATGAGCCGGTGCCCATTGCCCATGACTTCCCCATAGCCGGCACATCGCAGCTCATGGTCACCACAGCCGACTGGGCCGTGGCCGACCAGGCGGTGATGGCCGGGGGCGTGACTGCACAAGGCGAGCTCATCTCGCATTCCTGGGGATACGACGGTAATAGCTGGGCTATTATCAGCGGCTCACAGAATGTGCTGCCGGCAATCGAGGCCCCCACGGTGTTCTCTTATTACACCTTCACCACCGACGAGACAACACTTGTGACCACCAAGCACGAAACCATGATGCTCATGGGCGGAAAACTGAGCGACGGCTCGCTCAACACCGCGACCTATGTGTCGAAAAATCGTGGCATATCGTGGACAAAAGGCGGCACTGCACTGTCAATGCCTAATGTGCAGGCTCCGTTCTATGGTGCTTCGGCGCAAGTGTGCATAAAGCAAATTCCGGCAGCTGCGGGCTCTAATGGAGCGCAGCGCCGTGTGGCACAGGCCGCCAACCAGTGGGATTGCCCATATATCTACATCTTTGGCGGATATGACTCGCACGGAAACCTGCAGAACAACATCTGGCAGGGCGTGCTAACCCGATTTACGTTCAAACCGTTGCAGTAATGAGGCGCTGGCTGACGATAGTGGCATTGGCAATGATGGCGGCAATTCCTGCCGTGGCGCAGGAATATCGCTTTGAGGTGGGGCCCACGCTGGGCATCACCGGCTATCTGGGCGACGTGAACAACCGCAACCCGTGGAAGCATCCCGGGCTTGCTGCCGGTGCCATGCTGCGATATGTGGCTAATAGCCGCTGGGCGTTCAAAGGCAATCTCACCTATGGACGCATCAGTGGCAGCTCGCGCGACTTCGACATCAAGTGGCCCGAGGGCTATGGAGCGGAGTTCAAGTCTAACCTCTATGACCTGAGTGCTACCGCCGAGTTCAACTTTTTCCACTTCGGAGCCGGACCGCGCTACAAAAATTACAAGCGCATCTCACCCTACATGGTGCTTGGACTGGGTGCCGTGCTTTCTACTACAGGCAAGGGAAACACCGGCTTTGCGTTGACTCTGCCCATGGGCGTGGGTGTGAAATTCAAACTCAAGGAACGCTTGAACCTTGGCTTTGAGCTGACAATGCGCAAAGACTTCGGCGACAACCTCGATAATATTTCCGACCCGTATGGCATAGTGCATGGCTTTGCGAAGAATACCGACTGGCACTCGTTTGCACTGTTCACCGTGACCTACGAGTTCAGCAAGCGTTGCACTAAGTGCCACTACGTTGAATGAAGGCAAATTGTTTAATGAAATGACGACTATGAGCGCAAAAGAGCTACCGACAAATATCGACCCCGACCGCATACCCCGCCATGTTGCAATCATCATGGACGGTAACGGCCGCTGGGCTAAGGAGCAGGGCCGCGAGCGTGCCTATGGCCACGAGAATGGCGTGACCACCGTGCGCCGCATTACCGAGACGGCAAGTGAGCTGGGCGTGAAGTATCTCACGCTCTACACTTTCTCTACCGAGAACTGGAACCGTCCACAGCAGGAAGTGGACTTGCTCATGCACCTTGTGGTGAGTGCCATCGAGCAGCAGACGCCCGACCTCATACGCAACAATGTGCGCCTGACGGTAGTGGGCGACGTAGGCCGTATGCCACAATTTGCACGCGAGCGGCTGGAACGTTGCATCGACGACACGAGCCGTTGCACAGGCCTGGTCTTGTGCCTGGCGTTGAGCTACTCGTCGCGCTGGGAGATAGTGCGTGCCTGCAGCGACATTGCCCGCAAGGTGCAGGCCGGTGAACTGGCAGTGGACGACATCGACGAGAACGTCGTGTCGCAGCACATGGCCACGGCCGATATGCCCGACCCCGACCTGCTCATTCGCACCGGCGGCGACCTGCGCATCAGTAACTATCTGCTATGGCAGATAGCTTACAGCGAACTTTACTTCACGCCAAAGTACTGGCCAGCCTTCACGCCCGACGACTTTGTGGCGGCCATTGCCGACTTCCAGGCGCGTGAGCGGCGCTTCGGCAAGACCAGCGAGCAAGTGCAGCTCGAAAGCCACGGCTGAACGTGACGCCTGTGCAAGGGACTTCAGATTATTGAAACGAATATAACAACACGATATATTTATACATTGAGAGACATGCTTAACAAGATAGTTCTATCTATAGTGACACTAATGCTGGCTGCCGGCACTGCCAGGGCACAGGTTAAAGAGACCTATGTGGTCAACGACACTGTGTTTAATCCCAAGATAGTATTCACGGGAGCGCCATCAAAGTATGAGGTGGCCGGCATCAAGGTGCAAGGTGTGGACAACTATGAAGACAACATTATCATCGGGTATTCGGGCCTCACAGTGGGGCAACGCATCGAAATTCCCGGCGACGACCTCAAGACAGTGGCCAAGCGCTTCTGGCGCCAGGGCTTGTTCTCAAAGGTGCAAATAGAAGTTGAAAAGACCTATCAAGACAAGGCGTGGCTCATCTTCAACCTGCGACAGCAACCTCGCATCAGCACCGTGAACTTTAACGGTGTGAAAAGTGGTGAGAAGAAAGACCTGCAAGAGCGCCTGGGCCTCATGGCCGGCAACCAAATGACGCCCAACATTGCCAACCGCATTAAGCAAATCGTGGAAAAATACTATGCCGGTAAAGGCTTTGAACGTGCCGAATGCGTGGTAAGGCAAAGTGAGGACCTGAGCAAGAAGAATGAGGTGATTGTAGATATAGACGTCAACAAGAACGAGAAAATCAAGGTGCACAAAATCTATATCAATGGCAACAATGTGCTCAGCGACCGCGCTATCAAGCGTGCCATGAAAAAGACTAATGAAAAGACCGACCTGCTCAAGCTCTTCAGTCAGAAAAAATTTGTGCGAACCGACTATGAAGAGGACTTGCAGCGCATTATCGACAAGTATAACGAGAAGGGCTATCGCGATGCGCGCATCGTGTCCGACAGCGTCACCGTTTACAACGAAAAGCTCGTGGATGTCCACATCACAGTGGAAGAGGGCCCGCGGTATTATATTAATAATGTGTCGTGGGTGGGCAACACGGTCTATCCCTCGACTCTGCTCGACGACGTGCTGGGCATTCGCAAGGGCGACGTGTACAACCAGAAACTGCTCAACAAGCGCACTCAGGAAGACGACGATGCTATCGCCAACCTCTATATGAACAACGGATACCTGTTCTATCAGCTCATCCCTGTGGAGGCAAAAGTGGAAGGCGACTCTATCGACCTTGAAATGCGCATGTTTGAGGGTAAGCAGGCACGCATCAATAAGGTGGTAATCAATGGTAACGACCGCCTCTATGAGAAAGTGGTGCGTCGCGAGCTGCGCATTCGCCCGGGCGACCTGTTCTCTAAAAACGACCTTATGCGCTCGGCGCGCGAGATTGCCCAGACCGGACATTTCGACCCCGAGAAAATGGACATTCGACCCGAGCCTAACGAGGAAAACGGCACCGTAGATATCATCCTTAACCTGCAGTCGAAAGCCAACGACCAAATTGAGTTCTCGGCCGGATGGGGACAGACGGGTATCTTGGGAAAGTTGAGTCTTAAGTTTACCAACTTCTCAATCAAGAACCTTTTCCACCCGTCGTCGTTCAAGGGAATCATTCCGCAAGGCGACGGACAGACGTTCACCATCAGTGCGCAGACCAATGCCAAGTATTATCAGGCCTATAGCCTGTCGTTCCTCGACCCCTGGTTTGGCGGCAAGCGTCCTAACTCGCTTTCGGTGTCGGCATTCTATAGCCGGCAGACGGGTATCAACTCATCATATTATAACCGCCAGTACCAGAACTATATCACTAACGCGATGTATAATTATAGCGGAATGTATGGCTATAATCCCTACTATTATGGTAATGGCAGTGGCTATAACTACTATGAGAATGCCTACGACCCCAGCAAGTGCTTGCAGATGGCCGGCGTGACCATTGGCTTCGGTAAGCGACTCAAGTGGCCGGATGACTATTTCACCTTTATGGCCGACCTAAGCTATCAGTGGTATAGCCTCAAGAACTGGGAATACCTTTATTATATGAATAACGGCGTGTCAAACTCTATCGTGCTGGGATTTACGCTCTCGCGCAACAGTATCGACAACCCGCTCTACACACGCAAGGGTAGTGTGTTCTCACTCAGCTTCCATGCAACACCGCCAGCGAGCTTGTTTGGCAAGAAGAACTGGAAAGCCCTGAGCGAATCGACCCTTGAGGCCGATAAGAAGGAACTTTACCGCTGGATTGAATACTGGAAACTGAAATTCCAAGCGCGCACCTACACCCCTCTGACCGACCCCGACGGCCGCTGGACCCTGGTGCTGATGACGCGTGCCGACATTGGCTTGCTCGGCAGCTGGAACAAGCACATCAAGTCGCCCTTCGAGACATTCTATGTGGGTGGCGACGGCATGAGCGGAAGCTACACCTATGCTACCGAGACTATTGCACTGCGTGGCTATGAGAATGGTGCGTTCACGCCTTGGGGCTTTGAAGGCTATGCCTACGACCGATTTGTCGTTGAGCTGCACTTCCCACTCATGCTCTCGCCAAGTGCCACCATCTACCCGCTCGTCTTTATCGAGGGTGGTAACGCATGGCAGAATGTGAAAGACTTCAACCCATTCGACATCAAGCGCTCGGCCGGTGTGGGAGCACGCATCTTCCTGCCCATGATTGGTATGCTGGGTATTGACTGGGGCTATGGCTTCGACACAGTGATGGGAAAGAAGGGTGGAGGAAACTTCCACTTCATCCTGGGTCAGGAATTCTAATTTTTTATAACGAAGAATGTGTTGTGAGAGCGAGCCCGTGAATTAAACTTTTGGCAGCGCTCTCAGTCAAACGAACAAGATTTTATTAACAAACCATTTATACCGAAAAAATGAAAAAGATTGCTTTAACATTGGTCGCTGTGTTAGCGTGCATGTTCACTGCCGATGCGCAGAAGTTTGCTCTAGTCGATATGGAGTATATCCTTAAAAACATTCCGGCCTATGAGATGGCTAATGAGCAGCTGAACCAGGTCTCGCAACGATGGCAGCGCGAGGTTGACGACCTGAAGAAAGAGGCCGATACAATGTATAAGAATTATCAGTCCGACATGGTGTTCCTCACCGATGAGCAGAAGAAAAAGAAGGAAGAGGAAATCGTGGCCAAAGAGAAAGAGGCCAGCCAGCTGCAGTATAAATACTTCGGCCCTCAGGGCGAGCTGTTCAAGAAGCGTCAGTCGCTCATCAAGCCCATCCAGGACGACATCTACAATGCTTGCAAGAAGGTGAGCGAGGAACGTGGGTTCCAGGTGATATTTGACCGCGCATCATCGCAGAGCATCATCTTCGCCAGCCCGCGCATCGACGTGAGCAATGAGGTCCTCGCCAAGATGGGTTACTCGAAGTAATTAATAATGAGTAATTAATAATTAATAATGAATAATGGATAATGAATAATGGGTTGCGCCGGTTTGCATGGCTTCTCATCGCTCCCAATTATTCCCCATTCCACATCATATCTGCTAAAAGATAATTATAATAACTAAAAACCAAAATAATTAAAATGTTCAAGAAAATTATGCTCGCAGCTCTCGTGGCTGCCCCCATGTGCCTGATGGCGCAAGCTCCTAAGTTTGGCGTTGTTAATACCCAAGAAATCTTTAACGTCATGCCCGAGAAGGCAACTGCCGAGACCACTCTTAAGTCGGCCAGCGACCGCTATGAAACAGAGTTCAAGAATCTGCAGGATGCTTTCCAGAAGAAGCTCACCGACTATGAGGCTCAAGAGAAGGATCCGAGCACTCCCGATTCTATCAAGCAGCGTCACCAAGAGGAACTTCAGGCCGAGTATCAGAAGATTCAAAACTTCCAGCAGACAGCCGCTCAAGATCTTCAGAAACAGCAAGAGACATTGCTGGCTCCCATCTCGCAGAAGCTGCAGACGGCTATTCAAGCCGTTGGTGCCGAGGGTGGCTATACCTTTATCTATGACCTCTCGATACCTGCCATTATCTATCATGGCACAGGTGCCGAAGATTTGACTGCTAAGGTAAAGGCTAAACTTGGAATTAAGTGATGAGAAAGTTAATCTTAGCGATATTGCTTGCAATGCCCGCGCTACTGATGGCGCAGGGCATTGCCGTTTATGATGCGCAAGCGGTGTATCAGGCGCTCAACGAGCGTGCCGATGCCGAAGCACAGCTTCAGGCTGCGAGCGCCCGTCTGCAGGCCGAATACAAACAGATGCAGGAGGAATTCGACCGCAAGTATGCCGACTATCAGGCTCTTGCTGCCGACCCTTCTACGCCCGAGACGATTAAGCAGCGTCGCATGCAGGAAATCCTGGAAGGCGACAAGAAAATTCAGACGTTTCAGCGGCAGGCCGAGGCCGATCTGGCCAAGATGAAGCATGAGCTCACCTCGCCGTTGCGCAGTGCAATAAATGCCGCTGTCAAGGAAGTGGGTGATGAAGCCGGCTATGCCGTGATACTCGACAAGTCGCAAGTGGCCTATGTGGGCGTGGCTACAGTCGATGTCACCGCCAGCGTGAAAGCAAAATTAGGACTCCGCAAGTAACAACACACATTGGTGGCCACTCGCTACAAATTCAGGCTCATCGCTAATGAAAACTACAACCGATGAGCCTGAATTATTGTTTCACCTTAATCCATAACTTCCCTGAAGTCATGTGAAATCTCCTAAGCATCGGGGTTGCGTGCAACCCTCAATGCTCATGTTACGGGCCGGGGTAGGTGCCCCTGGCGTTACTCTTCAGGGCTTTCTAAGTTCTCGTAGCCTTCGCGATTGACGCGTATTTGACGCTTGAAAATCTCTTTGAAGCTGATAAGCGTCTCGCTGCGAGCCACGCCCATCTTCAGGAATTTGTCGAGTATTGACGTGAGCATGTGCTCATTGTTGTGGGCATAGAGCTTGATGAAGATGTCGTATTTACCGGTAGTGTAGTAGCATTCTACTACTTCGGGTATTTTCCTCAGCCCCTCAATCACATCATTAAACTTGGCCGGATCACTCACGAACAGGCCCACGAATGCGCAAGTATCATAACCCACCATCTCGGGATTAATGAGGGTCATCGACCCGTTGATAACACCCAGGTTGTATAGTTTCTGAATGCGTTGATGGATTGCAGCACCGCTGACATTGCACGCACGTGCAATCTCAAGATACGGTTTCCTGGCATTGATTGATAACATTTCTAAGATTTTCAGATCCAGATTGTCGAGTTTTACAGCAGTAGCCATATTGTTGATTGTTTTACGTTAATAAATTACTGATAGTAAATTATTGGTCAAGGTGAAATAAACACTCTTACTTAATAATCGCAAGCAAAGTTAGGAATTAAAATTCAATTTTGCAAATAATTGAAATAAAAATCGCGAAAAATAATAAATTTTCGCGATTTTTGTAACTCTTGTGTAATAATTATTAGGCAAGTTGGCGCAATAATTCGATTGTGACATTCCAAATGTCGGCACACGTTTTCAGGCTCACGTGCTCGCCTGTGCTGTGTGGCTCGATGATTTTCGGCCCGATCGATGCAATCTCTATTCCCGGGAACTTCTGGACGAAGAATCCTGCTTCGAGCACAAAGTGCATAGCCACCATGCGTGGCCTCCATCCGAGCACTTGGTTGAATGTGTCGCTGGTGAGTTTCAGGAAGTCGCTGTGCTGGTTTTCCTGCCATGCCGGTGCCGACATTATCAGCTCGGTTGTGGCTCCTTCTTGCTCAAATGCAGCTTTGATGTCGTTGCCCAGTTTCACCATGTCGGCTTCTACAAAGCTGCGAGTGTGGGTTGAAATCGTGAATTCATTCTTCTCGGTGGTGATGCGCCCCACATTGTTAGACGTGAGAACGGTTCCCGGCATCTCCTGGCTCATTTCCACCACGCCTTGCGGAATTTGCTCAAGAGCTGTGAGCAGGGCATCCACGTCGTCGGCGCTGATGATGTGCTTGCGTGGCTCGGCCGGTGTGATGGTGCAGTGCAGGTCGGGGTCGGTGGTGCCATATTCGTCGTGCAGCCACTCGTTGAAGTGTTCTTCGCGTGCCTTTATGGCTTGTGCGGCATCGCCCTGCTCGACGCATATCACTGCATGCGCTTGCGAGGCTATTGATGCGCTTGCGTTGCCCACGTCCAGGTCGGCAAGGTTGACCACGTCATCATCGCCTATTGCCGAGAGCAAGGCCCACATCAGCGTTGTGGCACTGGCGCGGCCCTTGTTGATATCGACGCCCGAGTGGCCTCCGCGTCCGCCGCCAATGTTGATGTCGAACCAGCTTAGCTTGCCAGCTGGTGCAGGCACGCGGTTCAGTGGCAGGTGGTGGATTTGGAGATAGGCACCAGCAGCACCTGTGGTAATGGTGTCGTAGTCTTCCGAGTCAAGGTTTATCACCTTGCGTCCCTTGATGAAGTCGGGCGAGAGGTTGGCGGCTCCGGTCATCCCGTCTTCTTCGTTGGTGGTGGTGATGACTTCCAGTGGGCCGTGCACTATGCTGTCATCCTCGAGTATGGCAAGTGCCATCGACAGGCCGATGCCGTTGTCAGCTCCTAACGAAGTGCCACGGGCACGCATCCAGTCGCCATCAACGTATGCCTCAATGGGATCGTTGAGAGGATCAAATGTCTTTCCAGCCTCAGCTACACACACCATATCCATATGGTTGAGGATGACAATAGGTGTTGCCTGCTCGTGGCCGGGAGTGGCAGGTTTGCGTATTACCACACAGTTTTGGTCGTCGCGATCGAAATCCAGTCCGAGCCGTGAAGCAAAGTCACACAGAAAGTCGGCTACACGCTCCTCGTGGTGCGACGGGCGCGGAATGGCGTTCAGTTGCTTGAAAATTTCTAAATATCTCATTACGTTTTTAAGTTGTATAATAAGTTTCTGAAGTAGATTGGTAACTGAGTCG
>DGVT01000067.1 GCA_002395965.1 Porphyromonadaceae bacterium UBA4277 | reverse complement strand
TTTACTCGTCTGCTTGTTTACTTGTAGCTCGTAGCTTGTAGCTAAAAAAGCTACAGCCAGTTGTCGTGTTGCGGCAGGCTTTCCAGCTCCTTTTCCCAGTCGCTTTTTTCGCCATATAGCAAGTCGCCGGCATCGCCTAACCCCGGCACGATGTAGCTGTGACTGTTGAGCTCGTGGTCGATGTCGCAAGCCCACACTGTCGTTTTGTCGGCCGGCAAGTGTTGCTTGATAAACTCGATGGCCTTATCACTTGCAATAATGCATGCAATGTGTGTGTGCTTGGGCTCGCCCTTCGACAGCAGTGCGCGGTAGGCCAGCTCCATGCTCGAGCCGGTGGCCAGCATCGGGTCGGCAATGACAAGCGTCTTGCCTTTAGTTGGCGGGCAGGCCATATACTCGATGTGGATGTCGAATGAGTCGCTGCCCGGCTGATACTTGCGATAGGCGCTCACAAAAGCGTTCTCGGCATTGTCGAGGTAGCTCAGGAAACCCTCATGCAGAGGCAGCCCGGCTCGCAGGATGGTGGCAAGCACGATGGGGTCGCTCAGTGTGTGGGTTTGTGCCACACCTAATGGTGTGGTAGTGGGCGTGTCGGCATAGTTGAAACGCTTGCTCATTTCATAGGCCATGATTTGACCCAAGCGCTGCACGTTGCGGCGAAAACGCATGCGGTCCTGCTGGATGACTTTGTCGCGCAGTTCGCTCATATACTGGCTCACGAGCGAATTGTGATTACACAAGTTGATGATTTCCATAAGTTTGGTTATTTAGTCTAATTACGTTCTACTCAAATATTCGGTCAGGATTTTGCGACTCTTGTCGCGGTCGGCCGTGAGTTGCCGGCGCAGTTCGTCGATGCTTCCCATTTTGAATTCCAGTCGCAGGAAGCCAATGAACTCAAGGCTGATGTCGCGGCCGTAAATGTCGGTGTCGAAATCGAAAATGTTCACTTCGATGCTCAGTTGCGGGCCATTGTAGAGCGTGGGCCGCACTCCCACGTTGACCATGCCTTGCAAGCACTGTCCGTCAACGTGCACGAGCACGGCATAGGCGCCGTTATGCGGCAGTATGACAGTGGGGTCGGTATGGCCTACGTTGGCCGTGGGAAATCCTATTCCCCGCCCGTTGTGGAAGCCATGCACCACATGGCCGCGCAAGCAGTAGGGCCGCCCCATGCAGTGCATGGCGTCGGTCACCTTTCCGGCAGCTATCAGGCCTCGCACTATGGTGCTGCTCACCGGTGCATACTGGCCTAAGTATTCGGGAGCCTTGATGACTGTGATGCCCACTTCTTGTCCTAAGGCGACATACTGGTCAAAGGTGCGCGGAGCGTTGTGCCCGAAGCGGTGGTTATAGCCCACAATGAGCGTGGCTACGCCATATCGCCGTGCAAGCAGCTCCATGAAGTCGCGTGTTCCGGTGCCGGCCAGCTCCTTGTTGAATTCCAGCACCAGCAGCTCGTCGGGCTGTTGAGCCTCGAGTGCTGCAATGCGGTCGTCGAGAGTCTGCAGCATCTTCAGTCCGCTGGCGGCCAGCACACACTGCGGGTGTCGGTCGAAGGTTATCACCAGCGACCGTAGTCCGGCTTCTCGGGCCTGGCTTCGCAGTGCAGCGATGAGGGTGGCATGCCCCAGGTGAACGCCATCGAACATACCGATGGTGGCCACCCTGCTGCGTGGTGGCAGGTGCTCGTCTTTATTGAGCCGAAGCATTGGTAGGCAGGTATTTTTTCAAGATGCGCATGGTGTCGTTGCACAGCTTGATGAACACATCGCGGTTGTTGAGCACCGTCGTTGTCTTGATTTGTTTGTCACGTCCCTCGAAGATGAAGCCGGTGTCGGCCGATTCCAGTGCGCGCATGGTGGGTATGACGCCGCTTTCGGGGTCGGGCAGAGGCTTGACAAGATAGTCGGCAGCGCGGTCGAGCCAGTGGTGCAGTGCGAGCACGCCGGTCTTTATCACGCCGGGGTTGACGCAGTTAACCAGCACATGGCCGGTCTTCATCACCGTTGACATGTAGATTGAGAACAGCGTGAGGGCGAGTTTGCTCTGCGCATAGGCTCCAATCTGGGTGAAGTGCGACACCGCGGGGAACTCATAGGGCAGCGAGGCCAGCCGGCGCGAAATGGATGTGGAAAGGATGATGCGCCCTCCCTCGGTCATGAGTGGATATACTGCCATCGATAGCAGGGCAGTGCTTAGGAAGTTGACCTGGATGGTATGCTCGTAGCCATCGGGTGAGATTTTGCTGTGGCGTGGCAGTGTACCGGCATTGTTGACTAATGCCGCGATGGGTCGCCCTAAGGCGCGCAGGCGATCCACAAAATCGGTGACTTGTGCAAACGAACTCAGGTCGAGTTGCAGGCACTGGATGTCGGTGTTGTGCGTGGTTGCGCTCAGACGTTGCGCATAGCGTTGCGCGCGCTCTAAGTTGCGGCATGCCAGCAGCACGGGCTTTCCCTGCTCGGCCAGGCGGCGGGTGATGAGCGAGCCCATACTGTCGGTGGCTCCGGTCACGATATAGATGGGTTTCGGCTGAAACTCGGTTGTTTTATTGTCGGCCATTGTAAGAAAGTTTTTGTTCTAACCTGCAAATTTAGTAATTAATTATGAATTAAGAATTATGAATTGGGAATTATGAGCTAAGAATTGTGAATTAAGAATTATGAATTATTTGACTCCCTATGATTGTCCACTGCACAATAATGAGGGTGTGTCATAATTCAAATTATAGAAAATCAGAGGTGATCGAAGTATAACCCGACACATGTTGTGCATCTTCGAAGCACCCTTTTAATTCGCTGTCTTTCACCAAGCTGCGCACATCTTCGATGTTGCTTGCATGGTGTTAAAGAAATGGTCGCATCTTCGATGCGTCTGCGTTTTCAACGCTTTTTTGAATTATGACACACCCTGATAGTCGTTTGTGTCGGTGAAATCGCTGTCGTGGCTGCTTAGGCAAGGCCGAGCTTGAAGTCCTTGATGAATGTGTTGAACTGCGGGTTGTGCTCCTTGATGTCGTTGACAATTTCGCGTGGAGTGTAGATTTTGCGCTCAGGGATGGTCTCGTTGAGCCTGATGTCGAGTTGCAGCTCGTCGTTGCTCAGGGCGTCGTGCAGATATTGCATGAGTGCCGGCCTGTTGCTTTCCATGAATGTGATTTGAGCCTGGCTGCTGAATTCTATGTAGTAAACCGCATCGTGGTCGTGTTGTGGCTTAGCGGTTTCCATAGCGCTGATGATGACTTTCTCCTGCGGATGATCGGAGATGTATTTTTCCCAGGCATCGAGCAGTTGCTGCAGTGTAAACGGCTGGCGGCGCATTCCTGCGGTGTGCTCTTCCTTCTTGATGGTTGCGCCGTCTGGCGTGGCATCTTTATTAATGAGGATGCGTGGCGCCGCCGCAACATTTCTTGCCGGCTGTGCCGGGCGCGACTGTGGCTTGAGTTGCGGTGCTTGCACGGCGGGTGCAGCCATGGGTTGAGTGGGTGCCGGAGCTTGCTGGGCAGTAGCCGTGGCATGTGGAGCGGGTGCCGGTGCGGCGGATGCGGGTGCCGGTGTCGCGACTGCTGGTGCTGGCGCCGGTGCGGCGGTGGTTGCCGGTGCCGGTGTTGCGGCTGCGGGCGTTATTTTTTGAATGCCCGGAGTGGGGGCCACAGGTGCAGGTGCCGGCGTGGGCACCATGATCTGGCACAGCTTGATGAGTGTGAGTTCCACAAGCAGCTGCTTGTTGGTGGCAGTGCGATAGTTGAGGTCGCATGTGTTACACAGGTCTAATGCCCTGTAGAAAAATCCAGCCTGCAAGCGCTGTGCCTGCTGCACATATCGCTCGCTCACTTCCTCGTTCATCTCTAATAGGTTGCGAGTGGATGGCGTGGAGGCTACCATCAGGTCGCGCAAGTGCTGTGCAAGTCCGTTGATGAAAAACAGCGAGTCGAAGCCCTTGTCGCGTATTTCCTTGTAGATGAGCAGCGATTGCGGCACGTCGCCGGCTATGAAGCATTCCGTCAGCCGGAAGTAGTAGTCATAGTCCAGCACGTTGAGGTTGTCGATAGCGCTCTGATAGGTGATGTTGCCCTCGCTTGCCGCCGTCACCTGGTCGAAGATCGACAGTGCGTCGCGCATACCGCCGTCGGCCTTCTGTGCAATGACGTTGAGTGCTGCCGGCTCGGCCTTGATGTTTTCCAGTTGGCAGATGTGCTGCAGCTGCTTGACGATGTCGGGCACTGTGATGCGCGTGAAGTCATAGATCTGGCATCGCGACAGGATGGTGGGGATGAGCTTCTGCTTCTCGGTGGTGGCCAGGATGA
>DGVT01000129.1 GCA_002395965.1 Porphyromonadaceae bacterium UBA4277 | reverse complement strand
CGTAAAGGATGTCGTCTTGATTCATCGAGTTTTCATCCACGTCTTCGCTATTGGCTATAATGGGCTCGATCACGCGCCGCACACGCGGCTCGCGCAGCTTGTCGATGAGGATGTCGATGTGTGTGTCGCGGCGATAGATAATGCGCTCCTGTGCGCGATACATCATCTCGGGGGTAATGGTCACAGTGCGATCGCGGTTTTCCTTCATTTCATAGGTCACCTCGTTGCCCAAGGCATTCACCAGCCAGGGCTGCCCTTCGGTAGCTTCCCACACAAGCGGGAAGCACGCCTCGTCGAATCGCTGTCCGGTCGCGGCCGTGTGCTGATTGTAGAGCTCGTGAATCTCTTCCTTAGTGAAGTTGCCCAGGCGGAGCGATTTAGCCTTGATGTTGAAGGCCGAGCCGCCGGTGACGATGTCCTGGTTAGAGAGCACGATGCGGTAGTCGCGCACGTCGCGCACGCCGCACAGCACGATGCTCTGCGGGAATGCCGCCGGACGCTCGTCGTAGCCCGAGCGTATCTGCCTGAGCACGCTCACGAGCGAGTCGCCCACCAAGGCATCAATCTCGTCGAGGAGAAGCACCAGCGGCTTGGGGAGCTCTTGGCTCATTCTTTTCAAGAACAGCGCGAGCATTGAATTAGCCGTTGCACCTCTCACCGACTCACGCACTTTGTATGGTAAATCGGTCTTTAGCACTGTGTTGAAACGCTCGGCAAGGGTGTCGCAAATAGAGTTGGCCACTTCATCCACATCGTTGCGCGCGGCCTGTCCTGCCTCAATGTTGGCATAAACGGCGATGTAATCGCCATGCTCGTTGAGATAGTCACGCAGTGCAAGCATGCACGATGTCTTACCAGTCTGGCGCGGTGCATGCAGCACAAAATATTTCTTCTGCCTGATGAGGGTGAGGATATCGTCCAAGTCGAAGCGACTCAGGGGGTCGATAGTATAGCTGTCTTCGGGACGATTAGGCCCTGCAGTGTTGAAATAGCGTTCCATTTTCAATTTTGCTGATTTATGATTGCAAAATTAACGATTCTTAATCACATATGCAAGAGCCTGCGCCAAAAGAGCTGCTTTTACAAACTGCTTAACGGGATTGTATAGCTTAGGCTGAACGTAAATCCCAACGGTCGGCGGCGCGGTCCGTAACCGGGAATGAACCATGGTCGCCCGCTATCTGTTTTCTTGTAATTGAATAGGCCGTGATACCTGATAGTCCAGCCCAACGACCACTGCTTGAAGATGCACACCTTTATGCCTGCAAGAGCCTCACCCCAAATGGCATTTGACGAGATGCCTTTAATATCGAAGGTAGAGGCCTCGGCCCAGTAAGAGTTCCGGTAGCTCACATCGGTCACGTCGTAGGTAAAAGAGCTGTAGCCCAGCCTCACTCCCAAGAAGGCTTGATAGCGTGGCTCACTCTTGTACATGAAGTTATAGTTAAAACCGATTTTCCCATATAAAGCAGGCTTTGCCCGATAGGTGAAATTCATGTCGTCGGGCGTAGTCTTAGCCCACCCCAGTCCCAGCTCAAGCACAGGTTGCAGGCGGTTCCACATGTTCAGGGTTGCATGCACATCGACGCTGGCATAATCCTGCCCCATGGCCATGAGCAGCGGCTCAATGAAATTCAGTCCTACCGCCACATCGGTCAGCAGTGGGTAGTGCTTGTAAACACGCTTGAGCGAATCGCGACGTGCCTCCTGCTGCGCAGTGCTGTCGCCGGTGAGGTAACGCTTGATCACCTCCTCGCTCGTGCCACGCGGCGGGGTGAGGGTGACGTTAGTAGCCGGCCGCACCGGCGTGACGTGCCGCAGGGAGTCTTGCGCCATGGCTGCCTGCACGGCGATGAGCAGCAATAATATCGTTAACAGCTTCTTTAGCATCACAGTAAGGTTCGTTTATCAATTTGAGAAAAACATCCTTATAGCCACATCGGTGCCGTTATCAATCACCGGTTTCACAATCGCCACCGAGTCGGCATAATCACCCGTGAGTTCCACCGATTTCAAGTGAAAGTTATACATCGCCCCACACTCTACGCTCGAGAAATAAGGCACTGCGTCATAAGTTATTGTGAGCGTGTCGGCCAGTTCAATGTCGGCATCTACCGTATAAGAAAATCTCCACTGGGTGACATCGGCATTGGCTCGCAGTGGCAGATACACCTCACTCACCGCGTCGTTATCGACGAGCAGGCTGTCGCCCGGCACACCGATGCCGCGTATGGTCACATTTGACACCTCCACCTGGGTGGTGGTTCCCTTGGCATAAAACCTCACGAGCGGCAAGGCACTACTATTGTCATAGCAGCTGCCATCGGAGCACGCTACAGCCAGCAATGCCGCAGTCAGGGCAATGAATATGTATATCAAGCGATTCATTCGATTGTCTCGCTAATTTCATAGTGGTTGCGGTCGGGGGCATGGCGTGTGATGAGCTCACCCAGAAATCCGGTGAGGAACAGCTGCGTGCCCAGTATCATTGCAGTGAGAGCGAGGAAGAAGTAGGGCGAGTTGGTCACGAGTGTGTAGTGATTGCCGGCCCACATATTGTAAAGTTTGAGGCCTCCCACAATGATGACAGCAATGAAACCGATGAAAAACATCAGGCTTCCCAGCAGGCCGAAAAAGTGCATCGGCTTCACACCGAACTTGGTTTGGAACCAAAGTGTGAGCAGGTCGAGATAGCCATTCACGAAACGGTCGAGGCCAAACTTCGACTCCCCATATTTTCGAGCCTGATGATGAACCACCTTTTCACCGATGCGAGTGAAACCAGCTGCCTTGGCCAGATAAGGCACATAGCGGTGCATGTCGCCATACACCTCGATGTGCTTGACCACCTCGCTGCGATAGGCCTTGAGGCCGCAGTTGAAGTCGTGCAGGTTGTGAATGCCGCTCACTCGCCTTGCCGTGGCATTAAACAGCTTGGTGGGCAGTGTCTTCGACAGTGGGTCGTAGCGTTTCTTTTTCCAGCCACTCACCAGGTCGTAGCCATCCTTGGTAATCATGCGATACAGCTCGGGTATTTCGTCGGGACTGTCTTGCAAGTCGGCGTCCATAGTAATCACCACATCGCCCTGGGCAGCGGCAAAGCCGGTGTTCAATGCCGGCGACTTACCATAGTTGCGGCGGAAGCACACGCCTTTTACGGCTTCATTCTCTTCATGAAGGCGCTTGATGACGTTCCACGACTCATCGGTGCTGCCGTCGTTAATCATCAGCACTTCGTAAGAAAAGCCGTGTTCGTCCATCACCCGTTTAATCCAAGCTGCCAACTCGGGCAACGACTCGGCTTCGTTGTATAAGGGTACAATAACTGATATGTCCATATATAAAGTCTGTTTTTAATCTTTTTTAGTTGCGAGCTACAAGCTACAAGCGCATGGTGCGACCCCCATTGTTAATATTAACTATAGCTACAAGCGCATGGTGCGACATCCATTATTAATTATTAATTATTCATTATTCATTATTCATTAGCCACGAGCTACAAGCGTCGCGATGCAAAGGCTGCCGTAACGGCACTAAGCACCGAGCCCGAGAAAGTCACAAACCAGAACATACTAAACACCATCTCTATGGCCGACGGCATAGCATTTTGGTCTATCATCTTCTGCATCACGTCCAGCATGTCGGCCACCTTTACCCTGAGCTCAGGGATGGCATTGTAGGCATCGATGGTGGCCTGCGCCTGGTCGTAGATGAGGTTTGGACGCACAAATTGCAGCACACAATACGTTACTGCCCCTGTGATAATGGCTCCGAAAATCACCATCATAATACCAAGCATCCACAGTGCGGCATACTCGACCATGCCCCCCTCGTCAATAAAGTAGCGACGCTGGAAGCGATAGATGACAATCGGTCCGGCAAAGAGCATCACCAGGGCAATGAGCGAAAACACGGGCACTCGATCGGTGTAAAGCATCAGCAGCGAGATGGTGGACATAAACAGTCCCATGGGAATACCATTCTCGGCCGCCTGCTTGTATAAACTCTTTTGTTCGTTCATTTCATTAATTAATAAGTCCCGACTTAATTCTTCAATGGTCACTTGCAGCTATTTCACTTTTCCGGCAAGCATTCCGCATGCCGCACTCACGTCCTCGCCGCGGCTGCGGCGTATGGTGCAAGTCACGCCCTTACTATTAAGGTAGTCGCGGAAGTAGGCCATGCGTTCGTCGCTGCTTGTGCGCAGCTTAGCCACATCGGGAATCATGTGGTAGCGGATGAGGTTGACGCGCACATGCTCGTCGGGTAATATCTCCCGCAATGCTTCGGCATGCTTTATGTCGTCGTTAAACCAGTTCCACATGATGTATTCCACCGACAGGCGCCGCTGATGTGCAAAGTCATACTTGCCGAGCATACCCAGCACGTCCTTGATGTGATAGACCTTCTCGATGGGCATGAGCGACTGGCGCTCCTCGGGCACGGCATCATGCACACTCACGGCAATGTGAACCGAGGTGCGCTCTACCAGTGTCTTGAGGGCCGGCTTCACTCCCACCGTGCTCACGGTGATGCGCTTAGGGCTCCACGCGAGTCCCCACTTTTCGGTCAGGATTTCAATCACCTTGAGCACCGGTTCAAGGTTGTCGAGTGGCTCGCCCATGCCCATGAACACGATGTTTGTCACCTTGTCGGCATGTGGCACGCTGAGCACCTGGTTAATGATTTGGTTGGCAGTGAGATTGCCGTGAAATCCCTGGCGCCCGGTCATGCAGAAGTAGCAGTTCATGCGGCAGCCCTTCTGCGACGAGATGCACAGCGTGGCGCGGTCTTCCTCGGGAATATAGACCGTCTCGACAGCCTGGCCGTCGCCCACGTCGAACAGGTATTTCTCGGTACCGTCGTCGCTTACCACGCGATTAGTGGGGAAACTAAGTCCCACACAATATTCGCTGGCAAGGCGCTCACGACCGGCCTTGGAGATGTTGAGCATTTCGTCGAATGTCGTCACACGCTTGCCATAAATCCATTGTGCCAGCTGCGTGGCCGTGAACTTGGGCAGGTCGAGCGAGGCAGTCACTTCGCGCAGCTCATAGAGCGTCATGCCCGCCAGCGGTTTTAGTTGTTTTTTCTGTTCCATTTGTGATGTTGTAAAAACTGTGAGGTTAACCCCAAAATGCAAAATTACTACATTTTTCTCGCACGCCACTCATTTTCTTTGTAATTTTGCAGTGAATTAAAAAATACAGACATTGAAAATCCTGAGTATGACCGACATTAATGAAATAAGAAACATCCGCATAGCCGACTACAACTACCCCCTGCCCGACAAACGCATAGCCAAGCACCCCTTGCAAGAGCGCGAGCAGTGCAAGTTGCTATACTGGCACGACGGTCACATTGCCGACCACCATTTCAGCGACGTGCCCACCCTGCTACCCGACAATGCAATGCTCATCTATAACAACACGCGAGTGATAAATGCGCGGCTCCGCTTCAAGAAAGCTACAGGTTCCACAATCGAGATCTTTTGCCTCGAGCCTGTAGCACCTCGCGACTACGCCCTTGTGTTTCAATCCACCCACTCGTGCACATGGCAGTGCCTGGTGGGCAACAGCAAGCGCTGGAAGCAAGGAGCACTCACCCACGACATCGAAGTTAACGGGCGCACCATCACCGTGACAGCCACGCGCGGCGAGACACACGGCAATTCATGGGACATCACCTTCACATGGGACGGCGGCGACGACATCACCTTCGCCAGCGTGCTCGAAGCCATGGGCGAAATTCCCATTCCGCCATATCTGAACCGCGGCACCGAGAGCAGCGACACCACCGACTACCAGACCGTCTATAGCCACATCGACGGCAGCGTGGCGGCACCCACCGCAGGGCTGCATTTTACCGACCGGCTTCTGGCCGAGTGCGACGCACGCGGCATCAGTCGGCGCGAACTCACGCTTCATGTGGGAGCCGGCACATTCCAGCCTGTGAAAAGCGAGCAGATAGGCGATCACGACATGCACTATGAGTGGATCGACGTGCCGCGCGACCTCATTGCCGAGCTGGCCGCTACCCACGCGCCGGTAATAGCCGTGGGCACCACGTCGGTGCGCACTCTCGAGAGCTTGTATTTTATTGGTCAGATTCTTCACGAAAATGCTGCCGCCCACGACCTCACCGTGCGACAGTGGATGCCCTACACCACACCATGCAGCATCTCACGCAGTGAGGCACTGAATGCCATCACCGACTATCTGGACCGCAACGGCCTGAAAAACCTCGTGGCCACCACCCAACTGATGATAGCACCGGGATTTAACTACCGCATCGTGAATGGAATGATCACCAACTTCCACCAGCCGCAATCCACACTACTACTGCTGGTGGCGGCATTCACCGGTGCCGACCGCTGGCGCCACATCTATGACCACGCGCTGGCAGGCGGCTACAGGTTCCTCAGCTATGGCGATGCGTGCCTGCTACTGTAATGCGACAGCCACACCGCCACCCGGCACAGCCTTAAAATGCACGAGATTGACTACCGGGCAATTATCAGGTCGATGCCCAGCTCCTCAATAGCCTGAACATTCTGCGAAGTGATGGCCGGGTCGGTGATGATGACGTCAACATCCTCCATGTTGCTTATCTTGGCAAAGCCACGACGACCGAACTTGCTGCTGTCGGCCAGGACGATGGTCTTTTGCGCTGCAGCCATCATCTTCTTGTTCAACTCGGCCTCGCGCATGTCGGTGGTGGTGATGCCATAGTCAAAGTCAATGCCATCCACGCCCAGAAACAGCTTTGAGAACGAGAAGTTGTGCAGTATCTGCTCACTGTACTGCCCCACCACCGAGAGCGAGCTGTGCCGCAGCATGCCACCCAGCTGGATGATGTCTATATTTTCGTTCAAGGCAAGTATTTCGCTCACCACCAGCGAGGCACTCACCACCGTGAGGCGGTGAATGGGCTGGATGCAGCGTGCCAGGGCGTGAACCGTCGAGCCCGAAGCAATGATGATGCTGTCGTCGCGGTCGATCAGGCGAGCGGCCTCGTGACCGATGGCACGCTTGGCCTCGGGCGAGATTTTCTCCTTGTCGTTTACACTGCGGTTGTTGATATAAGGGTTAATGAGAATGGCCTTACCGTGGCTCCGGTAGAGCTTTCCTAACTTTTCAAGTTCGGTAAGGTCTTTGCGAATGGTGACCGACGACACGTTGAGCTTCTCCACAAGGTCGGATACAAGCACCGAGCCACGCTTGAGCAGCATGTCGGTGATAATGGAATGACGTTTCTCCTTAGTCATGGTGATTTAGATTATTACTGCGGCAAATTTATGTATTTTAATCTTAACTGGCAAATTATGTTTCGTTTCAATCGCTAAAATCTTAAATTTCGAAACAATATTTCTTTATGTTTTCATAAAAAATTGCAAATCAAACATAGCATCACGAAAGTTATTTTGCGCCAAAACAAAACCTTTATATGCACCTGCAAATTGTTGATTACAGACCTAAATTTCTATCAAATTGCAACTTACACCAAAAAAATCACAGCTTTCGTTTTATTTTTTTCGAAAAAAATTTGCCAATAAAAAAATTGTATATATTTTTGCCGTGAAATTAATCTACAAAAATCATTAACCACAACAGAGACGTTCAATTCAACCGTTGGTAACGGTCGGCCACAAAGGCGAGATAACGGCAAAGCAAGCCACTGCAAAAGTGCCTAAAACCAATAGTAAATTTGGCATTTCAGCGACTTTCGAGTAACTTTGCAGTTTATTACACCTTATTAAAGCTAACCACTGAACATGGACAACAAGAATAAACACTATGACGTGATTGTGATAGGCGGCGGCATCACCGGTGCGGGCGTAGCCAGAGACTGTGCCATGCGCGGCCTTAGCGTGCTACTGCTTGAGCGGTTTGACTACACCAACGGCGCCACCGGTCGCAACCACGGCCTGATGCACAGCGGTGCACGCTATGCAGTGACCGACAAGGAAAGCGCCACCGAGTGCATCGAGGAAAACATGATTCTGCGCAAGATAGCCCGCCACTGCGTGGAAGAGACCGACGGCCTGTTCATCACGCTTCCTGAAGACGACCTTGCCTACCAGCAGACATTTGTCGATGCATGCCAGGCTGCCGGAATACGCGCCGACATCATCGACCCTGCCGAAGCACGCATCATCGAGCCATCGGTAAACCCGGCGCTCACCGGTGCCGTGCGCATCCCCGACGCATCGATCGACCCATTCCGCCTGACCATAGCCAACGTGATTGACGCAAGGCTTCACGGAGCCGATGCGCTCAACTATCACGAGGTGACCGAGCTCATCATCAGCCAGAACCGTGTGCAAGGCGTCAAGGCACGCGACATGCACTCCGGCGAGATTAAAGAGTTCTATGCCGATGTCACCATCAACGCCGCAGGCATCTGGGGCATGCTCATTGCCCGCCTTGCCGGCATCACCATCAACATGTTCCCGGCCAAGGGTGCGTTGCTAATCTTCGGCCACCGCGTCAACAAAATGGTTATCAACCGCTGCCGCAAGCCGGCCAATGCCGACATTCTCGTGCCCGACGACACGGTGTGCGTGATAGGCACCACGAGCGACCGTGTGCCCATCGAGAGCGTCGATGACATGCGCGTCACCGATGCCGAGGTGCGCCTGCTACTTGCCGAGGGCGAGAAATTAGCGCCGTCGCTTGCCACCACACGCATCCTGCGGGCTTACGCCGGAGTAAGACCACTGGTGGCATCGGACAACGACCCGAGCGGCCGCAGCATCAGCCGTGGCATTGTGTGCCTCGACCATGAGCAGCGCGACGGCATGGCAGGATTTATCACCATCACCGGAGGCAAGATGATGACCTACCGCCTGATGGCGCAAATTGCCACCGACATGGCCTGCAGCAAGCAGGGCAACACCAGCACTTGCCAGACGGCAACCACACCACTGCCGGGCTCGGAGCAGCCCGTGGCAGGAAGCGCATCACGCAGCTTCGCCATCAACGCTGCCCAAGGCCGCCATGGCACATTTGCATCAAAAATCAAACTTGAAACCGACACCGACCGCGCCCTTGTGTGCGAATGTGAGGGCGTGAGTGTGGGCGAGATAAAATATGCCGTGCAGTCACAGCACGTGCACAACCTGGTGAGCCTGCGCCGCCGCACCCGCGTGGGCATGGGCACATGCCAGGGCAAGCTGTGCGCCTGCCGCGCAGCATCGCTGTTAGGACGCTTCGGCAGCAACGTAGAGAAAGCTCAGAACGACCTTGCCGGCTTCCTCGACGAGCGCTGGAAAGGCGTCAAACCCGTGGCATGGGGCAGCACACTGCGTGAAGCACAACTCACGGCCACCATCTATCAAGGCCTGTGCGGGCTTGACAAAGCCATAACAAGAAAGGAGGGTGACATATGAAATTTGACACGATAATCATGGGAGGCGGCTTGAGCGGCCTGACGTGCGGAATTGCACTGGCACAACGCGGCAAGCGCGTGGCCATAGTGGCCGGGGGCCAGAACACCCTTCACTTCTTCAGTGGCTCGATGGAGCTATTAGGCAACGACGGCAACAACGATGTGGAAAACCCCATCGAAGCCATCGCACAGCTCTCCGACCTGCATCCATACAAGATTATTGGGGCCGACACAGTGGCCGCTCTTGCCGGAAAGGCTAAGAAACTGCTTGCCGATGCAGGCATAGAGACCACCGGCGAAGCCACGCACAACCATTACCGCATCACCCCCATGGGCGTGACCAAGCCTGCTTGGCTCACGCTCGACGGCCTAGCCACTGCCACACAACCCGGCACACTGCCATGGAGCAAAGTGTGCCTGATTAACCTTGAAGGGTTTATCGACTACCCCATCGACTTTGCAGCCAACGGGCTGAGTAAGATGGGTGCCAAGGTCGAAATAGCCGACATCACACTCGACAGCTTGCGGCGCGCACGCCGCAGTGCCACCGAGATGCGCCCCACCAACTTAGCAAAGATTTTCACCAGTTCGTCGTCACTGGCACAGCTTGCGCAAGCCATCAATGCTATCGACACCGATGCCGACGTGGTGCTCATGCCCGCCGTGGTGGGCATCGACAACGATGATGCCAGCGACATACTCAGGGCACAGGTGCAGCGCGAACTGCTCATGCTTGCCACACTGCCCCCGGCCGTGCCGGGCGTACGCATCAATGCCGCCCTGCGTCACTATTTCCAGATGTTAGGCGGACGCTTCATCATGGGCGACACAGTGACCACGGCCGCCACACAGGGCGACGCGGTGACCGAAGTGCGCACTGCAAAATTGCAGGAAATGCCGCTGCAAGCCGATGACTATGTGATAGCGACAGGCTCGTTTATGAGCCGTGGACTCGTAGCCAACTTCGAGCGCGTTTACGAGCCCATCCTCGACCTCGACACCAACGCCCCTGCCGACCACAGCCTGTGGAGCCAATATGGCATGATGGGCGACCAGCCATACATGAGCTACGGCGTGGTCACCGATGCCAACCTGCATCCGCTCAAGGGCGGCAAGCCACTGGCCAACGTCTTTGCCATAGGCCAGCTGCTTGCCGGGCACAACCCGGTGGTGATGGGCGACGGCACCGGTGTGTCGATGATCACGGCACTGGCTGTGGCCGAACAAATCATCGGCAGCACTCACTTGAAATGATATTTAGAACACTCGATAACATCTAATGGCAACAACTCAACTGACAAGCATCAGCCAACACAACTTTGAGCAGTGCCTCAAATGCTCAATTTGCACCGTCTATTGTCCCGTGGCAGCGGTCAACCCCGCCTACCCCGGCCCTAAGCAGGCAGGACCCGACGGTGAGCGCTATCGCTTGAAAGACCCCGTATTCTTCGACGAAGCACTGAAGATGTGCCTCAACTGCAAGCGATGCGAAGTGGCTTGTCCGAGCGACGTAAGAATAGGCGACCTCATTCAGCAGGCTCGCATGAAGCACAAGTCACACCGCCCCAAGTTGCGCGACATGATGCTTGCCAGCACCGACCTCGTGGGTACGCTTGCTTCGCCATTTGCTCCCATCACCAACTTTGCCTTAGGGCTCAAGCCCGTAAAGGCAATTATGCACGGAGTTATGGCTATTGACAAGCATCGTACCTTCCCAGCCTATTCAAGACAGAAATTTGAGGCATGGTTTCGCAAGAACGCCGAGGCCGGGCAATCGTCGTTTGCCAAGCATGTGAGCTACTTCCACGGCTGCTATGTGAACTATAATTTCCCACAGTTGGGCAAGGACTTCGTCACGGTGATGAACGCCGCCGGCTATGGCGTGCACCTGCTGGAGAAAGAGAAATGCTGCGGCGTGGCAATGATTGCCAACGGCATGTATGACCAGGCGCGCCGACAGGGCGAGGTGAACATGGCCTCGATGCGCAAGAGCATAAACCAAATGAAGCGTCCAGTGCTCACTACCAGCTCAACATGCACTTTCACCATGCGCGATGAGTATCCCGAGTTGTTGGGTGTGAACAACGACGGCGTGCGCGAGCATCTGTCGCTTGCCACGCGGTTTCTTTTCCAAGCCATCGACAACGGCGAGGTGAAACTCGCTTTCCGCACCGGCTTCAAGATGCGTGTTGCCTATCACACTGCATGCCACATGCAGCGCATGGGATGGGCAATCTACAGCACCGAGTTGCTGCGCATCATTCCGGGTCTTGAGCTCATAGAGCTGGAGCAGAACTGCTGCGGCATCTCGGGCACCTACGGTTTCAAGAAAGAGTACTACGAGACCTCACAAGCCATCGGGGCAAAACTCTTTGCCGACATCGATGCTGCCAAGCCCGACTATGTGATCACCGACTGCGAGACGTGCAAGTGGCAGATAGAGATGTCAACCGGCGTTAAAGTGCTTAATCCCATCAGCATCTTAGCTCAGGCACTCGATGTGGAGGCAACACGCCGGCTCAACGGTGTTACTAATTAATAATAATGAATAATGGGTTGAACCACGCACTCGCAGCTCGTAACTACCAAGCAATGCTTGGCACTACTTAACGGCTCGTAGCTAAAAATTAATAACCTTTATAAAATACTATTATTTATGGCAAGTTTTTTAAC